>JAZKGV010000221.1:0-2091 GCA_040385725.1 Bacteroidota bacterium
CCTGCGGCAGCGATACAGCGATCTTACTGCCCCAATAACTGCCTGCTACAAATCCAATTGCAATGAGGGCAATCACTTTAAAATCTATTGGCTCACCCGCTGTTTTACAGGAATTGTAATAATGTATAAAGCCTAATATGCCTACCGGCAGCAGTATCAACCCCAGCGATGTGCCTTGTGCTGTATGCTGGCTAAAACCTAAAAAGTAAACCAGTGCAGGCACAATGATAATACCACCACCAACACCTACCATTCCACCCAAAATACCTGCAGCCAGCCCTGTAATTACAAGGATGATGATCGTTTGTAAATCCATGTTCAGTTTTTTAGTCATGATTGTTTGGGAAACTTTTCTGTATAAAACTTAATGGCTTTTTCTATGATGCCATACGCTGCCTGTTTATCCTGGAACTCATCAATTTCCACCACTTTATTTTCTAATACTTTATAATTTTCAAAGTAATTTCTCAGCACCGCAATAAAATGTTTTGGCAATTCATTTACATTGGTAAAATGATTTACCGTTGGATCTTTGGCCGCCACGGCAATTATCTTATCATCTTTTTCACCATTGTCGATCATTTGCATGTTACCAATAACAGTGGCTTCTACCAGGCATAATGGCTGAATGCTTTCGCCGCAGATCACCAATATATCAAGTGGGTCTCCATCTTCACCCAATGTTTGTGGAATAAAACCATAGTTTACCGGGTAATGAAAGGAGGAATAAACCACCCTGTCTAACTTAAGAAGGCCGGTGGTTTTATCAATTTCATATTTGGCTCTTGAGCCTTGTGGTATCTCAATTAATGCGTTTACAGTTTCAGGAGATTTTTTTCCATAATGGGCGCCATGCCAGGGATGTAATACGTACATGAGTAGAATTTTTTAGTTGATGATCTTATAACCAAGCCAAGCTGCGGCAATACCTAATACCACACTGCTCACAATATACAACAGGCTCAACAATACTTTTCCATTTTGCAGCAGTAATAAATTTTCGAATGAGAAAGCAGAGAAGGTAGTGAAACCACCGCAGATACCGGTGGCTAAAAACAATTTCCAGTTAGCTGATGATTCATTCTTTAAGCTATATCCAATTACCAAACCAATGATAAAACTGCCAATGATATTGATAAAAAAAGTAGTGAGCGGAAAAGACTTTTGTTGATACATACAATTGCCTGCATAGCGAAGCATACTTCCCAATGCCCCACCAGCACCTACCAATAAAAAATCCTTGATCATCATTTTTGTGTACTGTCGGTTTGTGGGATGGTATATTTAATATCAACCAGCCACCGATCGTTCTTCCTTACTAATTTAAGGTCTGTTTTCTCTGCTTTGTTAAAACTGCCGGAGTAATTAATAATGGAAACAGAATCATTGATGGGTTTGGTATCGTTGATAATAAATTCGGCGGTTCTATATTTATCTAATTCTGTTGCAGGCTTTGCCTTCATGTATTGTTCAAACCGGCTAAACACCTGGTTATTGGTCTCGTCTTTTAAGATCAGTTTTTCTGCTTTATCAAAATCCATCTTCCATATATCCTGCATAAAAGCACCGGCAGTTTCAATATCAGTGGCAGGTGTTTTTTCTCCGCTGTTGCAGGAAAGTAAAATACTAGAGATACCAATAAAGAATAATTTTTTATGTTTCATGATCGTAAAGTTGCGTTATGTTCTTTATTGCTTGTTTGCTTTTTCTGCAGCTTCCTGTAATTTTTTTAATTGTTCAGTGCTTTGATCCAGTATTTTATTCAATGAATCTGAATCAATACCTTTTAGTTTTTCCATTGCTTTTGCAAGAGAATCTTTCATGCCCGTCATATCCTTCATGCCTTCCTGCATATTTTTCATTTCTTTATCCATTTCTGATTTGCTCATTCCGGATGCCCTCATGCCGGTTGACATCAATGATATTTTCCATTCGCCGTTTTCTTTTTTGAGCGCAAAGGGCAGTGTTTCAGTTTTGCCTTCTTTTGTTGTGGTTACATCCACCGTAGCTTCATCGCCATTTATTTTTTCATTGCCTATATCTATTTTCACACCTTCGTATTCCATATCGGTAAGCACGGGCACCAATGGA
>JAZKGV010000222.1:0-6741 GCA_040385725.1 Bacteroidota bacterium
TCATTTGCATATAGCCGGAGTACATAAGCGCAAATGCTTCTGTATCATGAAATGAGTCGAGGTCAGTTCTTATTTCAGAAAGTTGTAATTGCACACTATGAAGTATACCGAACTTTAACAGGTCGCCTTTTTCTGTATAAGTTTCATCATATAATAAGCGCCTTGGACGGTCAATACAATTTATCCAGCTTACAGGTTCTGTCCTAAGGTCTTTTTTGAGGTGCAATTTTATCAGAGACCTTAGTTGTGTGGTGTATTCCCTTTCTGTTATATCTAAAAACTGTAATTCACGAAGACGTTCCTGTAAAATATTATCTGTCCTGTAAAATACCAGTGCTTCATTGTGAGTGGCACCTTCATCTGTTGGCAGTTGCCCGCTTGCATCGCTTATTATCATTTCTTTACATTCCTGTTCAATTAATGCAGCAATGCCCTGGTTATCGTGGAGTCCGCCATCTACCAACTGGAGGTCAATGTCCGGGTATAGATCTGCCATTGGCATAGGATGAAACATTACTGGCACACACGCAGAAGCACCCACTGCATATCCGAGCCTGAAACTCTTATACGCTTCAGGGGCGTCTTCGTAGTACATGCGGCGCAGGCGAGGCTTTACATCTATATCTGTTTGTATGTTTCCAGGTGGCTCTCCCATCCATGATGCAGTAAATTGCCAGTTGTGCCCGGTGTTTACGGAGGTAGCATTTAAAACCAATTGAGGGACTTTGTTTTTCCGCTTCCAGTTATCGGTGCTGTAAGAAAATCTTTCTCCGGGCTCAAGCAAAGGATCAATAAAAAGATCCTGCATGTACAGGTTACCCTTTCCTGTTAGAGGTTTATATAAATACTCTTCATACAATTCGCCTATACGGTGGCTCCGGGAGTATTTTTTTGATTCTGTAAGCATACGGATATTGCAACCCAAATTGCTGAATATCCTCATTCGCAGGTTTTTTTGTACACCTGCTAAAAAATCTTTTTCTGTTTCTTTTACAATATCTATGTAATGCTGTTTTGAAATGTTGTTATCTATATTTTCTTCCAGTAATTTTTTCAGTTTCAGATAATAATAGGCGCCAATAATGGACCCTCCCGATACGCAGGAAATAACATCTATATTTCTTAATTCATCATTTTCTGCCATTGAAGCAAGCACACCTATGTGAAACAGCGATGCCCGGAAGCCACCGCCGGATAATGCAAGGCCTACTTTGCCATCTTTCTTTATTTTTAGTTCAGCGTTGGGTGCACCGGCACCTGCCACAAGCATAGCAAGGCAGTTGTTGATTGCACCTTCATCGGTGCTGTCAGCATAAGATTGCAGTAGTTCGTATCCCGTAGGTTTTCCTTCTGCCTTGTCTTCCTTTGTTTGCTCATTTGCTTGTTGGTTATAAAGTTTTTTTACGAAAAGCTGTAGATAAGCAAGTGATGATATTTGCTGGCCGAAACTTCTTATCTCCCATGGGTTAGCGCTTTGCAGGCTTACATATTGTTTTATAAAGTAAAGAGCCTCTGGGTATTTTTTTAATCCAAAATAAGCTTCGATAATGGTGGCAACGACCCAGGCATCTGTGGCGAGCTTCTCATTTGCTTCATTAAAAGCAGGCTTTGATGCGGTTGCGTAGGTAATAAAATATTTCAATATAGTGTCTCTTACTTCTGCAGCCTTGGCAAGGTTGTTTACAATACCATCTGTTACCCCAGTGGATTTGCTGAATTCTTCCAGCTTATCCACGGCCATTAACTCAGTAATGAATGCGTAATTAATGGCAGTGTATCCCTTATCGTTATTATCATTGTTGATGCTTTTTCGTGTGATAAAAGAGTCCCACAGTTCGTACCCACGCTTATAATAATGCTGAGACAGCAACAGGTTTCTGAACTGGTGGTCAAACTGCCATTTACGTTTGTATATGGCTCCCGCCAATCCAAGTGATTCACATTTGCCGGTTACCAGCAGGTTGTCATGTGTCTGCAGTTCAGTGAATGCTTTGTCAAATTTGAATGATGAAGGGAGTGAATGATCCTTATAGATATACTTTGCCAGCGTTTGATGATCTTTTAAACTGGTTGTGTGGTTGGCTTCTTTTTTCTTGTCAAGTAAAATAAGAAGTATTTCAGTTGCATAAGCAAACTGGTCAAAGCTTTCCAGATCATTTTGAAGTGTCTCCAGTTCTTTTATACTAAGTTCTTTGCCCCTTATAGCGTCACGGGCCTTATTGATGGCCACTTTTTTTCGTATTTTATAATCGTCTTCCTGCTGCTTTTCCTGTGGTTGCTTTTGTTCCTGTTCTTGCTGGGATTGTTGGTGATTGCTGTCAGGCATGGCGAGTAGTTTTGGGGATGATAAAAGAAAAGTCAATTAAATTTAATAAATAATTTTTACCGGAGGTAATTTTATTGTACAGCTGGATACGTTTGGCAAATATTTTCGCTGTTATAAAACCTTACATTTGTCCAGGTAAAAAAACGATTGCACACATGATAAGAGAAAGAATTTTAGTAATTGGTGCCAGTGGGCAGATAGGAGTAGAGCTTACACTGGCATTAAGAAAACTGTATGGCAACAACAATGTAGTGGCAAGTGATTTACGGGAGGAGAATGATCTGTTGAAAGGTACAGGCCCTTATGTAAGCCTTGATGTAATGAATAAAGAAATGCTGCATGTGCAGGTAATACGCCAGAACATTACGCAGATATACCTGCTGGCTGCTATCCTTTCTGCCACAGGCGAAAAAAATCCCCATCTTGCCTGGAACCTCAATATGCAGAGCCTGCTGAATGTACTTGACATCGCAAGGGAAGAAAAAATATTCAAGGTGTTTTGGCCAAGCAGCATTGCCGTATTTGGCCCTACTTCTCCAAGGGTTAATTGTCCGCAACAAACTATTATTGAACCGGTAACGGTGTATGGCATCAGCAAATATGCAGGAGAATTTTGGTGCAACTATTTTCATCACCGTTATGGTCTTGATGTAAGAAGTATCCGCTACCCGGGATTGATAAGTTATAAAAGCTCACCCGGTGGCGGCACCACCGACTATGCAGTAGAAATTTTTCATGAGGCACTGGAAGAAAAAAAGTATGAGTGTTTTTTAAACGAAGATACCTACCTGCCAATGATGTATATGCCGGATGCCATTAAAGCAACTATTGAATTAATGGAAGCGCCCATGTCAAGAATTTCTGTGCGGCATTCTTACAACATTTCGGGCATGAGTTTTTCACCAAAGGAAATTGCAGCAGAAATAAAAAAACATATCCCGGAATTTGAGATTACTTATAAGCCCGACTACCGGCAGCAAATAGCTGATAGCTGGCCGCAAAGTATTGACGACAGCGTGGCAAGAAACGACTGGGATTGGCAGGAAGATTATGATTTGGAAAGAATGACAAAGGATATGTTTGAAAACTTACCTCAATAATTTACCTGTTGCAGATAAAAATTACCCTGGATATTTTAATGAACCTTACATTTGCAAAAAATAAAATCTATAATGAAGAAATTAATTCTGTTAACTGCTGTTACGATATTTGCATCAGCAGTATGCGTAGCTCAGAAAAGAGAAGGGCTTAAGCTAAGCGTAGGCCCTGAACTGGCTTTTACAACCGGTAGCTTTTCTAATACCCATTCAATTGGTATCGGTGGTACAGCACAATTAGAAATAAAATTGCAGGAAAAATTACAGGGTGTGGCGTATGGGGGCTTTATGTTTTACAATGGCAAATCAGTTATCACTTCCAGTACAAAAAATGTTGGGCAAACAATAATTCCAATCCGTATTGGCGTTAAATATTTTCTTGCAGGAAGTATTTATGGATCATTGCAGGCAGGCGTAGGGCTGCTTAGTAATTATTATACAGGTTCCGCTTTCTCTTATTCTCCACAAGTGGGATATGAGTTCGAAACAAAAAATGGCAAATCTATCGATGCTACTCTCAAGTATGATGGCTATGCCAAAAGTGGAGGCGGTATAGGTTCATTTGGATTAAGGATCGCTTATATCTTCTGATAACTACCATTTGCTTTATAAGTAGCCGCATTAAAAGAATGCGGCTTTTTTGTGCCTATTCTACTGCCTCTTGCATTTGCCATTTTTTCTTTCTATTTTTCGGCTGATTAACAATCTCTCACGCCGCTTTTACTCCTTAATTTTTACTCCGTACATATTCTGAAGTTCTTTTTTTATTAACCAAAAAAAACTGTTATGAAAAAATCATTACTGCTATCTGTTATGTGCTTTACAGTAACTGTTGCTTCCCATGCACAAAAAGGGAAGGGGCTTAATGAAACACCCACCAATGTTACTGCCGTAAGCGCTAAAGAATTAGAAGGGAGCCCTTCTTCAAAAAATAACTGGCAATTTCAGTTGCGGCAAAATGTAGGCTACTCAAACTTAAGTTCTTATTTTGATGGGTTAAAGACAAGCAGGGAAAGGAACCTGAGCATCAATGCAGGTGCTAACTACTTTGTAGTGGATGGTATTGCCGTGGGGCTTGAACTGGATATAGACTTGCTTAAAGATGTGAATGTAATAAGCAAGGACGAAAGCAGCATCACTAACTGGATGACTTACCTGAATGTGAGAGCACAAAAACAATTATCTGCAGGGTTTAATATTTACGGCCAGGCGTCAGTTGGTATTGGTAAAGCAACCTATAAACAAACTAATGGAAGCATTACGAGTAGTTCTTCTGATGATCTTCTTGGAATAAAAGTAGAAGCTGGTGCACCTATGCCCTTGTATGGAAACAGTAACAGCTTTATAACACCTTTTATTGCTTATAAATATTCAAGAACAAAGGATGAAGATTTTACGGCTACAGATAATGGTATACAGATAGGCCTGGTACTTGAGTCGTATATGGGTTGCAGGGATATGAGCTGTGATATGAAAAATGGTTTCAGGAATTCAAAAAATATGTATCAACAAGGCAATAGTTTTATTGATTTTACTTCGGCAGGCTCTGCTGAATTTGGAAGCAGTACATCAAAGTATTCCTACATGGGCGGTTCTTCTGAAAGCAAATCAAGCTATACCAGTACTTCACTCAGCGGTGCATACAGGTATTATGTTGCAGATAATATTTCGATAGGTGCCGCTCTTAATTTTAGCAGCGCCTCCACAAAAAATAAAACTTCCGATAATAAATACAGCTATACCTCTTATTTGGTAGGGCCTGTTGCAGGTATCAACCTGCCTGTTTCAAATGGCTGGAATAATTTGTCATTGGAAGCGTATTATAATTTTGGCTCTGCCAGGTCCACCTCCACCAATGGCAGCAATAGCAGTACCGATAAACAAAACATCAGTTCTTATGGTTTCAATTTCTGCTACAATGATTTCTTTGGAAAAAGAATTGCCATAACACCCAAGCTCGGTTATCAATGGGGCAATGTAACTTACAAAGAAGATGGGGAAGATGATTATAAAGAGAATTGGAACGGATTGTACTTTGGATTGGGGATAAGAAAGTTTTTTCCCAATTAAAACAACAGGGTTTTAATACAACAAAATAAAAAAGCTGCGTAATTTCTACGCAGCTTAAAAACTTTAAAACGGATATAATTAAAAACGGGCTAAGCTAATGCAACATCTGCGGCCACCATTTCTTTTACCAATGCCGCCAGGTCATATTTGGGTGTCCAGCCGAGTTTGGTTTTTGCTTTTGTAGCATCACCGATCAGCAGTTCCACCTCAGTAGGGCGGAAATATTCCGGATCTACAGCTACCACTTCCTGGCCTACCGGTAACTGGTAAGCCGGGTTGCTGCATGATTTTACTTTTCCTTTTTCATTTACCCCTTCGCCGGTAAATTCCACTTCAATGCCCGTTTCAGCAAATGCCATTTTTATAAAGTCCCTAACGGTGGTTGTTACCCCGGTGGCAATTACATAATCTTCAGGCTTATCCTGCTGTAGTATCCGCCACATGGCTTCCACATAATCTTTTGCATGGCCCCAGTCTCTCCGGGCATCCATATTACCCATATACATTTTATCCTGTTTGCCTTTTACAATAGCGCCAACAGCACGGGTTATTTTTCTTGTAACAAATGTTTCGCCACGTAAAGGGCTTTCATGGTTGAATAAAATACCATTGCAGGCAAACATGCCATAAGCCTCCCGGTAGTTTACCGTTATCCAGTAAGCATACATTTTTGCCACTGCATAAGGGCTGCGTGGATAGAACGGTGTGGTTTCACTTTGTGGCACAGCTTGTACCAAACCATACAGTTCAGAGGTGCTTGCCTGATAGATACGTGTCTTTTTTTCCAAACCTAAAATCCTCATCGCTTCCAGTAAACGTAGTGTACCGATACCATCTGCATTGGCAGTATATTCAGGCTCATCAAAACTTACATTTACATGGCTCATAGCAGCCAGGTTATAAATTTCATCAGGCTGTGTTTCCTGTATGATCCTTATCAGGTTAGTACTATCTGTCATATCACCATAATGCAACTGGAACCTTACATTTTTTTCATGTGGGTCCTGGTACAAATGATCTATCCTTTGTGTATTGATAAGCGATGACCTTCTTTTGATGCCATGTACTTTATATCCTTTCTCTAATAAAAGATCGGCAAGGTAGGCGCCATCCTGCCCGGTGATGCCTGTTATCAATGCTGTTTTGTTTGTACTCATGTTCTTTACAATAATGATTAATGGGGATTATTATAGTTGTTCTTATTTTCTTACAGAATGGTTGGCTAAAAAATCTTCGTAAGCCAGTTGT
>JAZKGV010000223.1:0-3393 GCA_040385725.1 Bacteroidota bacterium
TACAGCGAAAAGAGAAATATCTCTCCCTTTGAGCGTTTCCAGGTGGGTGATGCAGGCCTGAGTAATAACTTCGGTTTATTAGGGTATGATATCATTGCACACAGGGGCTATCCTATTTATTCAAGTTCCAATCCTAAAATAAACCCGGAAAATGTGAACCCAACGGAGTTCTTCACCATCTTTAATAAATACACGGTTGAGCTGCGTTATCCATTCAGCACAAACCCCAGCAGTACCATTTATGGCCTGGCATTTTTTGAAGCAGCCAACGGATGGTACAGCTTTAAAGATTACAATCCATTCAAACTCCGCCGCTCTGCCGGTATAGGCATGCGTTTCTTCCTGCCGATGTTTGGCTTATTGGGCTTTGATTATGGAATAGGATTTGACAGGATAAAAGCAGGTGAGCCTATAAAGAATGCTTACAAGTTCACCTTTATGCTGGGCCAGGAACCACAATAAATTTTCACTGTTTAATCGTTTATTTGCAACAATTAAAATACGCCACCATGAAAAAATATCTTTTTCTAACTGGTTGCCTGCTGGTGTTGGCAATCTTTGTAAACGCACAGCGCTACGCTATTATTGATTCTAAGTATATCCTGGAAAAATTACCGGAGTACAAAGAATCGCAAACTAAACTTAACCAATACAGTGCCCAGTGGCAGCAGGAAATTGAAACAAAACAAACTGCATTGGATAAAATGTACAAGGATTTTGATGCAGAGCAGGTGATGCTTAGTGATGAATTGAAAAAGAAAAGAGAAGATGAATTGTACAACAAGGAGAAAGAACTGAGGGATATGCAAAAGAAACGCTTTGGCTTTGAAGGCGACCTGTTTAAAAAAAGACAGGAACTGATAAAACCTATACAGGACAAGGTTTATACAGCCATTCAAAAACTGGCGCTTGAAAAACAGTACGATTTTATTTTAGATAAAAGTGAGGGAATTACTGTTATATTTGCCGACCCAAAACTGGACAGGAGCGATGATGTGTTGAAGAACCTGGGCGTTAAATAAATCACAATAGGCAGGGGCAGTGCAGCCATAAGTTTAAAAAATCATTCTTATGGCTTATTAATTGGTTATATAAAAACAATTACAATAATTCACGATGTTTCTCTTTATAAAGAGAAACTTTTTTTAAACATCAGAAAGAACAATGAAAAAAGTATTACTCTCATTTGTGGTATTGGTATCTGTAGCAGGCTTTACTAACAACGCAGCGGCGCAAAGCAAAATTGGCTACATCAGCACAGAAGAATTGATAGGCTCAATGCCGGAAACAGAAACTGCTAATAACCAGTTGCAGGATTATCAAACCTCTTTACAGTCGCAGGGAAATGATTACCTACGTGAATTGAACGAAAAGGACAGCATTTTCGGGCTTGATTCTGTAAAGATGACGGCTACTCAAAAAGAATTAAAAAGAAATGACCTGTTTGCATTGTACCAAAAAGTGCAGGGCTGGAACCAGACCATGCAGCAAATGATACAGCAAAAATCACAGGATCTCATCGGTCCCATCAGGGCAAAAGCTGCTGATGCCATAAAGGCCACTGCAAAAGAAAACAACTACACTTATGTGTTAGAGTCAGCTGCTGTATTGGTTGGCCCTCCGGGTGATGATATTTTGCCATTGGTAAAAAAGAAAATGAATATAGGGACTCCCAAACCGGCAGCGGGCGGCGTTAAAAAACAATAAACAATTGTAGAAGATATTTTATAAAGCCACCAGTTATTTAACTGGTGGCTTTTATTATTTTTGATGTATGAGCAAAGGAGCTATTGGTGTTTTTGACAGCGGTTACGGCGGGTTGACAGTATTGAAAGAAATTACTGCTAAGCTGCCACAGTACGATTATATCTATCTCGGAGATAATGCACGGGCACCATATGGTACCCGGAGTTTTGACACAGTATACCAGTATACACTACAATGTGTGGAATGGTTTTTTCAGCAAGGCTGTTCACTGGTGATATTAGCCTGTAATACGGCTTCCGCAAAAGCATTGCGTACCATCCAGCAGAATGATCTGCCAAAAATTGATCCTTCAAAAAGGGTATTGGGTGTTATAAGACCAACGTCTGAGATCATTGGCAACTTCAGCAAAACAAAAAGCGTGGGGGTTTTAGGAACCACCGGCACGGTGCAGTCGCAATCGTATTTAATAGAAATAGAAAAATTTTTCCCGGAGTGTAAAGTGTACCAGGAAGCCTGCCCTATGTGGGTGCCATTGGTGGAGAACAATGAGCATAACAGCAAAGGTGCCAATTATTTTATTGAAAAACATGTGCAGAACCTGCTGTCTCAATCAAAGGATATTGATACTATTCTGTTGGCCTGCACACATTATCCTTTATTGATAGAAAAGATAAAGCAGTTTGTTCCTGCCGGTTGCTCTATAATACCGCAAGGCAGTATTGTAGCCGACGGTCTTGCCGATTACCTGCACCGCCACCCGGAAATGAAGGAAAGATGCAGCAAAGGAAGCAGCCTGCAATTTTTTACCACCGATTCTGCCGATGACTTTGATAGTAAGGCAGCTATTTTCTATGGAAAGCCAGTAATATCAACACATTTGGCGTTGTAATTTCAAAAAACTTTCGATTTTAAGTCTACCACTTCGCTATTTTCCCTTACTTTTGCCGTCCTTTCACAAACAGCAGGGATGGTGCCCTGGTGAGTGTAACTAAAAGAGTTTTAAAAACATTTTTTAAAAGGAAAAATTTACAACAATGCCAGGTAAAAAAAGAACATTCCAGCCCCACGTACGCCGCCGTAAATCAGTTCATGGTTTCCGTAAGCGTATGCAAACTGCTAACGGCCGCAAGGTATTAGCAAGCCGCAGGGCAAAAGGACGTCATAAATTAACAGTTTCTGACGAACGTTTCGGTAAAAAATAGAATGTATTCTCCCAGGAGATAACTAAATATATTTTCAAGCCCCGACGATTTTGTCGGGGCTTTTTTAATTTTGAATACGCTGGAAGCAAAACAACGATATACACTTGGTAAAAATGAGCGCCTTAAAAGCCGTAAGGCGATTGAGCAATTATTTGCAGACAGTAGATCGTTTTCTTTATTTCCGTTTAAGATAATTTACAAAACGGCTTCTTCGCAAACCTTAAACCTTAAACCTGAAACTTTAAACCTCCAGGCAGCTTTCAATGTAAGCAAACGACATTTTAAAAAAGCAACAGAACGGAACCGCATTAAAAGATTGATGAGGGAAGCATGGCGCTTGCAAAAAAGTGAATTGAAAAATACTTTGCAACAAAACAATAAACAGGCTGTTGTTTTTATCTTGTATGTTGGTAACGAAATCCCGGAATACAAAATAGTGTTTGAAAAAATAAACGCAGCTTTAAAAAAGTTGCAAAAAATAATG
>JAZKGV010000224.1:0-9432 GCA_040385725.1 Bacteroidota bacterium
ATACTCGCAACGTATTTAATAAAGTTATTGTATTCTGATGTATCAGATTCAAATTTCGAGGATTTCAATGATGACGAGTTAAGAGAGGTTAATTATATTACCAACTTTCAATCGAAATATCCTAAGGCTAAAATTGGGTTAGTAATAGCGATGACTTCACTAAGAGAATCTTTGGAAAATGTGTTCCGGAAAGTTCCTGGACTGAAAGCTTCAATGATAATAAATCCGTCGGATACTTTTAAAAGCACAGAGAAGTATGATCTATTAATCGTAGATGAAGCACATCGCCTACGACAGTATAAAAATATAAGTTGGCTAGGGGCTTTTCGAAAAAACAATCAAAAATTAGGCTTAGATGATAACGGAACTGAGCTTGATTGGATAATTGCAAATAGCAAAAATCAAATATTCTTTTATGACTCTGACCAATCTGTGAAACCATCAGATATAAACGAGGAAATATTTACTGCTCTGTTGAATGATGAGAATACATTAAACCTTGAACTTAAATCCCAAATGAGAGTTCAGGGAAGTAACAACTATATAGAATTTGTTGATAGTTTGCTACATGTTAAAAGAAGTGATAGCAATAAATATTCAGATGACCGTTATGAATTACTTTTTTTTGACTCCTTAAAAGATCTTTATATTAAATTAGGAAAAAAGGAAGAGTTATTTGGGCTGTGTAGATTAGTTGCAGGATATTCTTGGCCATGGCTGTCTAAAGAAAACAAAAAATCAATTGATATTGAAATCGAAGGTTTGCAATTTCAATGGAATCAAACAGACAAGGATTGGATAAATTCATTGAATGCATTTAAGGAAATTGGTTGCATTCACACAACCCAAGGATACGACCTCAATTACACCGGAGTTATTTTCGGAAAAGAAATAGATTTCAATAAGGCGACTAATAAAATAGAGATTGATCCTAAATTATATTTTGATATAAACGGTAAAAAAGGCATTGCTGATCCAGAAGATCTCAAATTTTACATAATAAATATTTACAAAACAATTATGTACAGAGGCATAAAAGGAACTTATGTATATGCATGTAATGAGAATCTTAGGGATTATTTAAAGCAACACCTTTTGCTATTTAAAAAAGAAATGCCATTCAGAATATTAAAGTTCGGTAAGGCAAAACCATATGTTAATTCAGTCCCACTGCTCGATATCTCCGCTGCTGCTGGAAAGTTTAGCGATTTACAAATACATTCTGATTTTGAGTGGGTTGAATTACCTTTTAATATAACAGTAAAAAAGGGGTATTTCGTTTGTCAAGTTGTTGGTGAATCCATGAATAAAAAAATCCCAAATGGTGCATATTGTTTATTTCGCCAAGATGAAGGCGGAAGTAGAAATGGGAAAATTGTATTAGTTGAAAGTACAAGTATACAAGATTCAGATTTTGGCTCCGGATACACAGTAAAAGAATACAACAGTGAAAAAATTGTGAGTAGCGAAGATTGGAGGCATGTTTCTATTAGTTTAAAACCATTATCTGATATTCCAACATACAAAAACATTGAGCTCGTTAATGATGACTTAACAAACTTAAAAGTACTTGGGATATTTGAATGCGTATTAGGCTAATTACATCTTTTGCAAACTTCCGGCGGTACAGCTGTTCAAAACGAACATTATTCTCTCTATTCTGTTCCTCGCTTTTTCAACAATTAAAGGTTGGTAAAATAATATCCCGACGCCTTGATCCGTGTCTCCACGGACCATTTCCTTACAAATCACAATGGACTTTATTAAAAGCAAAGAGGATGGTGGAGATAATAACACTGGCGGAGAAGATGATAGGCAGTAATATATTGTTCAGCATTTGTTACCGCTTCCCTTCGCCGTGGCTCACGAGCCAAAAGCTAAAAGATGACTATGCAGTCGTGTAGCACGAACTCAGGCCAAGCGTTCGAAGGAGTATAAGCTTTGTTGAAGAGAAAATCAGGTATAAATGAATGTATATTTACACACTCCATTATGGTCAATGTATCTCTTGCTGCAAATCAGATTCTTTATGTTACCAATTTCCAGGATCTTGTTTCCACGCCTTTCCAGGGAGAAATAAATGCAATTTGCTGGACCCGTACATTACCGGGCAACTTTGCTGAGATCGTTGAAAAAACAGCACTCAACGGGAATATAGCGGTGGCTTCACCCGAAGAGCTTTGTGCACTTCAACTGAGTGAACAGGGAGCGCTTGCCCGTGCTATTCTTTTAGATGATTTTAATTTGCTGACAGCGCATGGCGCCTCTCCCACCGTCAATATAATAAGGCACTACGACAGGGATGATGCCATCCCGTTTTTTCCAACGGATGTGTATTCATTTCATGCAGACCACTCTCCTGTACCAACCGACACCTTTTTATGCACTTACTACGGCGAACCCAGTGAACTATTGCCCAATTCGCAGGCCATTAAGAAAGTGCTTGTTCCCGAAATACGTGATCAACTCAAAAAATTTTATCGTGGAGCAGCCGAAGGTTTTGAATCGTTTTTAAGTGAGCATTTTTTTGACCTGCATTATTTGGCTGCACCTGCCGCAAGCCCCATCAGTCTTGGCACTGGTAATTTATGGCGGCTGGCGGTTGATCACCCTGGAAGCAAAGTGTCTCCCTGTGTTCACCGTGCCCCGAAGGAAAAAGAAGGGCAAAACCGGTTGCTTATGATCTGCTGAAAACAGATCAGTTAACTCTCCTCCGCCAGTGTAACATATAAAAGCCGGGAAATTTTGCTTATGAGCCAAAACTATAGTTTGATAATTACTACCCCTGCATCTTCACCAGCACTTTAAAACCACCATCAATCCCATCCACCCACAACATCCGCCTTGGTTGGTGTCTAACCATGTCGGCACAATCACAAAAAATCATTGAAGCGAAGAGGTTCGTGAAGACACGACCCTTAGGGAGTTAACTAACCCTGATATTTCCCTTTTTCAACAAAATATAATTACGGTAAAAAACTTTTCTGAATACCGGGATATCAAAATAGCTGAAAGTATCAAGGGCATCGTTTTCTTCATTAAAAAAATACAAAGGGGATTTGGGATCAAATTCGCCTAATTCCAAATTGTATCTTTCATGTACCTTATTCTTGAAATCTTCAAATGAAATAGCGTTATAGTCCACATTTTTTCCGCCAAGATTTACGTACAGTACCGTTTTATGAAGATGTCCATTCTTTATTATTTGATCAAATTCCCACATAATGCCTATAGAATTGGATGGTCTGAAAATAATAAGGGATGATTCAGCCATTAATGTAGTTACATCGTTTTGCCAATCGCTTGTGTCTGTTGTTGCAGATATCATAAGTTTACCTTGGTCTGACGGGTCAGCTATAGCAACAACAGGTCCCACCAGGCTGGTATACATTAAAGCAAAACGTTCATAGGTGAATGATTTTTTCCCACTCCTGTCAAACAAGTCATAGATATTCCCCGGGGCCTTTCCGTCCATTTGAAACGACCGTAAAAATAATACTGGCGGCCTTCTATCGCTTTTTCTCACCACATTCATGTCAAGCCTTCTATCCATGCCAGTCTTCCAAATCAGCCATGATACTAAACTTACAATTCCACAAAGAGTAAAATAGCCAAAGGCAGGATTAATACCCTCGATCGTATCGGTGATCTCATTAAAGAAAAAAAAGATTACCAGGTTACTGATGATTATTCCTGCCGCCTGCGCAATCATTTGGGCATTCAGATATTTGATATACCATTTAACAGTAAGTCTTTCTTCATTATCTTCAATCAACGTAAGCTGTTGGGAAAAATAAGTTTTTTGTCCGCTAAATTCTGCTATCAGAGAACCTGAAAAAATTATAACTCCTAATGAAAATACAGGTAAAAAAAACTTAAACATATCCCTAATTTATTACAGGATTAAATTAAGTTTTTCTGAATAAATTTTTAAATTAATATGACAGGAATTAAAAAGATTTTTATAACCCTAATTTTCAACGCCCGCTGGCGGTCTCCCGACCTGCTGCCATTCGTCACTAGTCTAAGAATATTTATAATATCAACTACAGCATAGCTAAGTAACAGCAAGGCACAGGTCAGAGACCTGCGCCAGTATAAGATAAAACTATAGTTTTATAATTTCTACCCCTGCATCTTCACCACCACTTTAAAACCACCTTCAACCCCATCCACCCACAACAAACCTCTTTTACCATTTTGCAATTGAATAATAAAACAATGCCAGGTAACTTCTTTTTCACCAACAGAAGCAAAGTGAGAAAAAGAGTTGTTGGTAATATGGCTGGTCATACGTTTAAGATCCTGGGTGGTTTTGCATTTGTCAAACTGGTCTTTGTCGAAACTGATACCATTAATAAGGCTGGCGGTGCCTGTTAGTTCAGCAGGTACTTTATCATCTTTGCCACTCATATTGTACCATTCTATTTTGGAGCCACTCCAGTCACTTGTGTTCAGCAGTACAAAGTCAAGAGCCAATTTGTTTGCTTTTGCTTCAGCAGCGGTGTAAGCTTTTTTATTGGCAATGCTTATATAGTTGCTGCCGCCTTCTTTTAAAGAAAGGTCAAGGGAAAATGTCTGCAGGTTTTGAGCGGTGCCGGCAAATACAAAACTGATAAATGCCAACAGGAAGAATATCTTCTTTTTCATGTTTATACTATTTTTTTTGATGGCGTAAAATTGCCTTTTATAACTGCAGCAGAAAATATTATTGCCGCCAGTGGTGTCAATATCAAATTGAAGTGTGGTGAATGATAAATGAAAGAACAGATAAACAGCTTCCTACAGTTAGTCTAATGGCGCAGTGCTCCGGCCCTGCCTTTTGTTTAACACACTTGTACCTTATTCTCTCCATCCCGTCCACGCAATTCCTCAATTTTCCTTTTCCCACAACTAAAACCATATTGGAGAAATATTTGATGCTTTTATGGCATCAACAAAAAATGATTATATGGCAACGATGCAAAAAATAAGCAACAACCTCTGGTTTGACAGTGAAGCGGAAGGAGCAGCAAAGTTTTACGTTTCTGTTTTTAAAAATTCAAAACTGGGCAGGATACTAAGGTTCAGTGATGAAGGCTTCGAAATTCACAAGCGCCCCGCCGGCAGTGTTATGACCGTTGAATTTTCACTGGAGGGCAACAACTTCATCGCATTAAATGGCGGGCCCGTTTTTAAATTTAATGAAGCGGTTTCATTTGTAGTGAATTGTGATACACAGGATGAAATTGATTATTACTGGAACAGGTTATCTGAAGGCGGTGACCCGGCAGCGCACCAATGCGGATGGCTGAAAGATAAATTTGGTTTGAGCTGGCAGGTGGTACCAACAATATTGGATGATATGCTTGTTGATTCGGAGAGTGATAATGCAAAGAGAGCTATGAGGGCCATGCTTGGAATGAAAAAATTAGATATTGCTCAATTGCAAAAAGCATTTGATGGCGAATAAATAAACTCATAAAAAAATAAAACTATGAGCAACTATATCAATTTCATCAACCCCGATGAATTATCAAAAAATCCTGCGTTCACTCAAATAGCCGTTACAAAAGGAAACGGCAATGCCATTTATATCGGCGGGCAAAATGCTATCAACAGCAAACTGGAAATAATTGGCAAAGGCGATATTGCTGCACAAACAGCATATGTTTTACAAAATATTGAAACGGCATTACGATCCTGTGGTGCCACGCTTGACGACCTGTTTAAACTCAGCATTTATATAGTACAGGGCCAGGATGTAAAAAAGGGTTTTGAAGGAGCACAGGGATTTTTAAAAAAATTAAAACATCCACCTGTTATTACAGGTGTTATTGTAGCAGGCCTAGCGAACCCCGGTTATTTAGTGGAGATAGAAGCCATTGCATTTAAAAGTGAGCAATAAAATTGAACGGGCTATACGGTTACATCGCAGTAAAATAATATCCCGCCAGCATAACCAAAGCAAACAGCAGCATCACTAAAATAATTTTCCGGTACAACGGACCGTTTGCACTTTGATAAGTTCTTATTTTGCCGCCTGTTTTTTTCTTAAAGTATTCCCTGAACTCGGGCACTTTTATCGCTTTGCGGCTTTGACGGTATTCGTCGCTCCAGATAAGGTCATTCGTGTCGATATTTAATTCATCTATTTCCTGCAGGCGGTACGGGCCTTTGGCGATCGCAGTAGTGCAGATATAAAACTTTGTCATGAGATATGAATAATGCTTTTTACTATAATCAAATTTTATTCCATCAGCATTTATCGAAATTGAATGTGGTAAACTTTTTATTATCCCTGGTATTTTGGGGAAATATTTTACCAGCTTCTTAAAAAGCCAACAAAATGACGGTTTGCCGATGGCCTGGTGCTGGTTTCAAATATGGTGCCTTCGTCATCTCCCCATATCGATTTTGCATAATATTTGCTATTAGCTATTTTCTAAATATTATACAATGAGAAAGATATTTTTAGCCATCGGCATTATTGCCAGCTCCCTTTCCCTGTCACAAACAGCTGCTGCTCAAACGCCTGACAGCGCCGCCATGATGAAAGCATGGATGGATTTTGCAACACCTTCTGCCATGCATAAATGGATCGCTTCATTAAATGGCAATTGGGATGCAGACATCACCAGCTATGGCAACCCTGCCAACCCGGAAAGATCGAAGGGCACCGCTGTGTACAGTTCCCTTTTAAATGGCCTATACCAGGAAGGAAAGGTAACCGGCAATATGATGGGGATGCCATTTGAAGGAAAAAGCTGGATGGGTTATGATAACAGCAAAAAAGAATTTGTAGTTACATGGATAGACAATATCGGTTCCGGTATTATCCTTATGAAAGGAAAGTATGATGAAGCAACAAAAACCTTAACGCTTAAAGGTTCACAAACCGATCCTTTCACTGGTAAAGATTCAGATATTAGAGAGATAATGAAAGTTATAGATAATGATAATTACAGCATGGAAATGTATGGTACCGGCCCGGATGGTAAAGAGGTGAAATTTATGGATGCTGTTTATAAACGAAAAGGGAAATGATCTTCGTAAATAACCCGGGTCAACCACCCGGGTTATTTTTTGCATGCTATTCTAAGACCACTAATTGCACTATTTTTTCACGGGTTTTATAAACAGAGTTTTTAACCAACAAAAAACTACCGGCTTAAAAAGTTCAATGCAACTTTTGTACACATAGCAAATAGTATCTTTATTAACTGATGACGGCACTCAATAAGGAATATATCAACTGGCTGAAGCAACTAAAGGAACGCATCCGTTCTGCACAAATTAAAGCGGCTTCAAGGGTGAATGCAGAACTTCTTTTTTTATATTGGGAGCTGGGTAAAGAAATACAGGAAAAAGAACAAGAAGCCCGCTGGGGAACCAAACTCATTGAGCAATTATCAAAAGACCTGCTGAATGAATTTCCCGGCATGAAGGGTTTTTCGAGAACAAACCTTTTTTATATAAAAAAATGGTATCTCTTTTACAATAGCAATGATTCGATAGTCCCACAACCTGTGGGACTATTATCTTCCCGGAAAAAACTGCCTGTTAATAAAAGTGCTTCCGGGCCAGATGCTGCAAAAGTCCCACAGTTTGTGGGACAAATACCATGGGGACATCATCGTGAAATTATTACACACTGTAAAACGACTAAAGAAGCTTTTTTTTATATCACACAAACAGCTACGCACAATTGGAGCCGAAGCGTATTGCTGCACCAGATAGAATCTGGCTTATATAAACGGAAAGGCAAGGCTATCACCAATTTTGAGCAAACATTGCCGGCACCGCAAGGCGACCTGGCAAATGAATTATTAAAAAGCCCTTATAATTTTGAGTTTTTACAATTAGGTCCTGAAGCAAATGAAAGAGATCTTGAAAATGCACTTACCGACCATCTTGTAAAATTTCTGCTGGAGCTGGGCGCCGGTTTTGCTTTTATCGGCAGGCAGCAGTTGCTGGTGGTGGATAGCGAAGATTTTTTTATTGACCTGTTGTTTTACCACACCCGCCTGCACTGTTATGTGGTAGTGGAACTTAAGATAGATAACTTTAAACCGGAGTACGCCGGCAAGCTTAATTTTTATTTATCTGCCGTGGATGCACAGTTAAAAGCCAAAGAAGATCAGCCATCCATAGGCCTGCTGCTATGCAAAAAATCGGGTAAACTTATTGTGGAGTATTCCTTAAAAAATATCAGCAAACCTATCGGTGTAAGCGAATACAAATTAACAGAATCTGTGCCCGGCAAATTAAAGGGTAAACTTCCAACTATTAAGGAGATAGAAGCAGAACTGAAAAAAATTACCTAATACTTGCTATAGTGTATTAGTCATCAGTTACATTTATTCACCGCTATTCCGTATGGATGCACTTTTGCAAGCATGATATTATTTTTTACGGCAGGGTCTTCCATCATTATTTTTTGTGCGGCTTCATCATCAGCAGCATAAAATATTACAAGCCCCATCATATCAGGATTGTTCACCTCGTAGTTAGTGCGGCCTGCCAGTATAATAATTCCCTGCTCTTTCATTTTAAGCAGCCGCTGAAAATGTTCTCCCACAATACCTTGTTCCTTTGCTGTCCAGTTTTTTTCTTCTTTGTACTTTTCTACAAGGGTAAGTACACCGAGCCATTCTTTTTGTTTTGCTTTGGTACTGTCCTGGGCAAAACAGTTGATCGTAATACAACAAAGCAGCAGGCAAAATATTTTTTTCATGATCAGCGCTTTAAATTTTTTTCATAAATAGCTATCCATTCACCTGGTGTCATTTTAGAAGCCAGTTCCCCTATCAGGTCAAAAGGAATGTCTTCTGGTTTTTTATAGCGCAGGCAACTTTTGCCCATGTCTAATTTTTTAGGAGATGCTTTGGCATGTGCTTCCGTAAACCATTTTAATAATGCCGGTGTGGCGTATATGGCCATACTGTACACTGCTATAAAATTCTTTTGAGAAGCAAAGCCCATAAAAGGCAACGGATCTTTTGGGTTGCAATGATAACCCGCCGGGTATATTGAATGCGGCACACTATAACCGGCCATGCCATAACCCATTCCCTCTTTAAACCCTTTTGGCAGATTTTTTTTAATGACAGCCCTTAATTTTTTCATGGCTGCTTTTCTTTCTTCCGGCACTTCATCTAAATACTGGTCAACTGTTGTTGCTTTTGATTGCATGGGCAAAATGTTTAGGAATAAAGATAAATTTTATACCGAATGCCTGCAAGCAATTGCCATATTTTTATCGGGCAGCAACTATTGAATAATTATGGGATAAGTTAACACCTGCCCGCCCGGTTGTAAAAATCTTATGCTGTGTTCTCCCGGTGTTGTTGCAGTAAAATTATAGGTTGTTTCAATTGTCCGTATATCCTGCGTACAAACACAGCCTTCATATTTTGCATTCACTGCAATTGTTTTGGTGGTACCATTCTG
>JAZKGV010000224.1:9442-10588 GCA_040385725.1 Bacteroidota bacterium
GTGATTCTGAAAAATTACCAAAGCCGCCGCAACCATTCACCACAACAAACCTTGTAATAATAGGGATCACCTGGTTTAAATTTCCGGTAGCAGGAACATCTGCTGATGTTATATTCGCTGGTGCGTAAGAAAGACAGGTCACCCCGGTGGAGTTTGCTGGTTTGGTAACCTGTTTTGTGCTGTCTTTTTTACAGGCAACAAATACAACACTGATAAGCAACAATAAAACCAGGAGAAGATAACGCTGTTTCATAGCACACATTTTTAATGCTGACAACGGAACCTGGTAATCAGTTGCATCTTATTTTATTGTTGTTTTTTGTAATTATAATGCTGGCGCTTTTTATCTGTGCCGTCATCTATATAAGCATGTAGTGAATCGTTGCCGGTAAAATCATACACGATCCTTTTAGGAAAATCATGCTCAGGGTTTTCAAATGTATATACTGTTGCAGTAGCTGAAGTTAATTTAAAACGAACCGGCTTCCCCTCATTCTGGCCAAAGGCTACTGGAATATAAAATATATCATCGCCTTCTTTTACCAGGTCAACTTTTTCCAGCATGATGGTATCGCTGCCTTTAACCATATAGCTTTTCCCCGTCATACTGTTCTCATCTTTTTTTATCCATACTTCCGCCATCAGGTTTCCTTTTTTATTTATCAGCGTCCAGGTGCCGGTGAGTTCTTTAAATGGTAAAGCAACTTTTTGCTGTGCAAATGAAGTTGCCGCCAACAGGCAAATAGTGAGTGTGAAAATGTATTTCATTTTTTTACTTTTGTTTTTTTCTTTGATGATCTGGCTTTTGCATTATAAGCAAGCGCCAGTTGTATCCAGTAATCCAATTGTTTTTTAGTTTTTAAAACATCTATATCCACAAACACATAACCCTTCATCACCTTACCGGTAAAATCCATTGGGTGGCAACCTTCTTTTTCCATCACATCATCATAGTTTTCCGGGTCAAGCCTTACCATCATTCTTTCGCTTTCCACACCTACGCACATTTTATCATCCACCATAAAGCAAAGACCACCAAACATTTTTTTCTCTTCGGTAATATTATGTGTGGTTGCAATTATTTCTCTTACCCTGTCAGCTAATTTTTCATTGTATGCCATAAAAAAATTTTTGCCACGAAGGAAT
>JAZKGV010000225.1:0-8084 GCA_040385725.1 Bacteroidota bacterium
TGGAAGTATTCCATACCCATCCAAAACTTGTTTTAAGCGAATTCAAAGTGTACTGATCAGTACGCCTGAAATATTCGTAGCCCAGGTTGATCTTGGTACGTGGTACAAAATCACTGTTTCGTCCAAACGGCACCGGCCCGATCACCCTGGGAATAACCAGGTCAATATCACCACCAAATCTTGTGGTGGCTACATTTTGCTGTCCTGCGATCTGTGTTTCCAATCCTGTAAAAACACTAAAGGTTAATTGCTCCGCACTCCGAAAGGTATTATTGTTTTTAAAAGAAAGCGTAAGATCGGTACCCGTACTGTTGTTTGATTTGGTGAGTGCTGATATTTGCGCCCTTGTAGAATACCTGTTGTTGGGTGAGAGGTAATAAAACGCATTGAGTTTTTTATCAGCAGTATCTGATCTTTCAAACCGCACTTTTACAAACTTATAAACGCCGAGGCTTACCAACCTGTTGAGTGTTAAATTATGATCTTTTCGATTGTACAGTTCATTAGGGTGAAACTTTAAATTATGTTGAAACATTCTTGGTTTAAACCGTTGGGCACTATCAACAATATAAACGCTGTCATACAATATGGCTTTGTCTTTTGAAAAACTGGTGTCGGTATTGATGCTGTAGTTGGAATAGATCACTACATCACCAATCCTGTAAGGAATTGTAGCTTCATGGGGCGTTTCCCATTTTATTTGTACATACAGATTTACTTTACCATTTCCCACAGTACTGTCTGCCTTGATCAGAATATAATTTTCGTTAAAGTAAAAAAAGCCTCGTTCTTTTAACCTTGTATCAATCCTGGTCCGCTCCTCTTTAATTACATCAAGATCATAAGGATTACCCTTCCGCAACAAAGACCGCCTGCTTAACCTTGCTATCGCTTTGCCCAAATCACTTGAATCTTTTATGTAGGTTACCGTATCAATGATATATTGTTGTGCCGGGTTCACAGTAAATAGGCCTTTGGTCTCCGACCTTTTTGTGCTGGTATCAAAATTTACGGCTGCATTAAAATATCCTTTGTTCTGCAAGCGGTTCACCATTATTGTCCTGTTCTTTTCAAAGTTTATATCACTTGCGTAAACCGGTGGTTCACCTAATTTATTTTTCAACAGGTAACGCAATCCTTTACCTTTTGGTGTTCCGGCAATATTGTAAAACCAAAGTTTCACCCTCATGCCTAAAATTTTACTGTTGGGTTTTGGTAAAATAATAGCCTTAAGCTCTTCCTTCAATACTGCTTTTTTGCTTTTACTGTTGGTGTCCTGCGTTACATATTTAATGGATGAACCATCATATAAGGTTTGGCCTTTAGGTAAATACTTTGTGTTGCTGCAGGAAGAAAAGAATATTACTATACTTGTTACCGCTGCAAAAAGTAAGATGGCTTTTATATTACTTATATGTGTTGATTGTTGATTCATTACAATTTTACGGGAGCAGTCTTTTCTTTTTGTTCTGCTTCTTTTTCTACCCTTTTATCTTCAGCACGCTGTTGTTTTTCTTCATCGGTTTTTTTCCGAAGCAATTGTTTAAGGTTATCAAAATCAAGTGTAAAAATGAAACTGACACCCGACTCTATTACCTGCCCTTCCACTACACCTTCATATCTGTTCTTTCTGTAAGCTCTTAATGTGTACCTGCCATCCTTGCTCATTAAATAATCCACTGCAATATCACCGGCTATATTGCTGGCGTTTTCGTTGGCATTCGATGGCCCTTCGAGTTCAAAATTGCTGCCAATACTTACCCTTAACCTGTCGTTCAATAATTTTTTTGAAACACCAACGGTAAGGTCTGTACGGCTTTGTGGTGTTCCACTTGTAAAATCATCTTCAGCATTAATACCAAAATTCAGGTCAACGCCCTGGATCAGGCTTGCTGCCAGTTCATTTATCTGGTCTGCCAGTATTTTACTCACACTTGATTTGGCAGTAGTGGCAAAAGAAGTTCCCTCAGCCGAATTTTTCAAAGGGTTTTCCTGCACAAACCTGTTCAATAATAACAAAGCAAACACCTGTTTATTTAATTCTCCTTCATCACCACGGATATACGCCAGTTTCGATTCTACCTCCGGCCATCTTGACTTTTGGCCTTCGGCCAGCTTTATATCAAAAGTTATTTGAGGTTTCATCAGGTCCCCTTTCATCTTCAGCACCACATTAAAAGGAACCCTTGCCTTATACCTGTTTACATCCGCAGAGGAAAGGCTTGCCAGTTCACTTTGCAATAAATTTATTGGCTGTGTGTTGGTTGTATAAATGGCGCTAAGATCAACAGTGGCAGAGAGCGGATCACCCGTCCAGGTAATAATGCTGCCTGGTTGTATAGCGAACTGTTTTTTCAAAACACTCAGGCTTATCTGGTACCATCCACTTTGTAACTGGTAACTACCGGCCAGGCTTAACTTACCACTTTTATCAATGCCGCCTGCAAGATTAGCCTTACCTCTTATCTTAATAGCATCGCCGCTTCTTTCATCTGTTATCAGGGTTATCTGTGCCGATGTATCTGATTGAATGGTGGCAGTGA
This sequence comes from Bacteroidota bacterium, assembly GCA_040385725.1. Lineage (GTDB taxonomy): Bacteria > Bacteroidota > Bacteroidia > Chitinophagales > Chitinophagaceae > Ferruginibacter. Next base: position 2,544 of record JAZKGV010000225.1, read on the forward strand.
TATCCATTCCTGCAAGTGCTTTTACCTGTACCAACGAATCCATCTGGCTCTTCAAAAGACTGTCTGTATTTTCCTGGCCATAAGCATCAAAAAATTGCACAACGCCATCCCTGCTTTCAATTTCAGGATTAGTGCCAGGCAATACAATTGTTACATCTGTTTCTTTATTAATGACAAGATCAGCGTTTACCACTGGCGCTTCCACGGGGCCTTTTACGGTAACATCCGCATCAATATTCAAGCGGCCATAATAAAGTGAATTAAGTGCCCTGGTTGAATTTAAAGCCCTGAAGTTGTCTGCTTTAAAATCAAGATCGAATGAATAAGCTGTAAAATTATTCGTTACTATATCTCCGTCTAAAACAGCTTTGTTACCTGCAGAATCAATAAACGTAAACTGATCAAAACGGATGTTGTTATTTAAAACGGTTATTTCCTCATTTGATAAGTGTAATTTTTCTCCTGTTGCTGCCGGGGTAATGTCAGCATTTTCAAAATGGAGATTGCCATTCACAGCAGGTGCTGAAGCTGTTCCTTTAATATCTACCTTCCCTTTCAATACTCCCGAAGCATCTGTGAAAGCACCTTGTGATAATCCTTTTAATACAGCCAGGTTAAAACTGTTGATGTTTAATAGCAGGTCCATACTACCTGTTCCTGTAACATATTTTCCATTCAGTTGTATATCATTGCCCTTTCCGGTTACAGATACATCAGCGGAGTACGTGTTGGCTGTTTCATTATTTACTTTTACAATAAGGTTCCCGATCGTGTCTTTGTTATACGAAAGATCGGCAACAGTAATATCAGCGGTAAACACAGGACTGCTCATCATATTTTTTACCTGTGCATTTCCATTAACCACACCATCCATCACCAGTGAATCCTGGTCTGCAAAATTTGTCAATGTCCTGATATGAAAATCCTTCAGCGTAACATCCACGGGTGCCCTTGGTGATTCTGACTGAGAGTTGATCTTTAATGATTGCCCGGCATTGTCAATACCAAAATTTTTAATCACAATGCCGGCACTGTCATACAAAATATAATTAGCATTATCTACCGCCCAATTCTCGTAATCGAGCAATAGTGTATCCAGCAGGTTTATCTTAATGGCTTTGTTTACCTGTGCTACTTTCAAACCAAGTTCATACTTATTTTTTCCTTCAGCATCTTTTATGGTCAGATCATTTACAAGTTCATTATTTTTTGCATAGCCAGTAAGGCTGGTGCGTTGCAGCATAAAACTTTTTGAGCCTGCTTTATTTACAGTAGCGCCGTATACAAACCTGTCGCCACTGCTACCAGCATTGATAGTAAGGCTGTCAATGATTTGATCTCCACTTTGTATTTTAGGTGCATTCACCAACATACCAAGAGAGTCTGTGGACCCATTAAAACCTATTATTGCTTTTATTGTATCCGTTCCTTTGAGTGATGGGGCAAATGCAAACAATAAACTATCCGGTATGATAGCCAGGTCCAGTTTCCAATGATCGTTTATTGCTGCAGAATCTTTTAATCCGAGATCGTAATATTTATTTATCACCTGCATCGGGCCATTGGCAACTGTTGCCAGGTTATATTCTCCCAGCAACTTAGCGTTCACTACCTGCGACTGCAGCAATATCAATTTACCACTGTCAGTATTATTGGCAGTTACCATTATACTGTCGGCTTTGTAAAACTTTCCATCATTTCGTACGATCAGGTCATCCAGGCGTATTACTCCTTGTGGCGCATTCAGATCTGCAACAGGAATATCAGCATTGATATTACCATGTAACCGCAGATCATTTTTAGTAAATCCCAATGGCAATAAGGCAATGCTGTCCAGTTTCAAATTCAATTTTACATTGGAAGCTGAGTTTTTATTGATCAATGCTTCTGCATCCAGTGCAAAAGCAATATTCCTGTCTTTCATCACGGCACTGATAATACTATAACCCTTTTTTACTGAAGCCTTTGCTTTTAAATTTTTATACTCGTAGCCTTTTATATAGGCCGAAGCCATATCCGCTTCTGCTTTCATATTCATCTTCTCTGGCTCAAACCCACTTCCCTTAGCCGCAAAGCTCATGGTAACTTTTCCTATCAAAGTATCCTGTTTAATAAAATAACCTACATCAAGCCCACGCAGGTTTCCTTTTACATTATATGTTTTGGCTACTGTATTTACATTGCCCGATAAAGCTGCTCCACCTTTATTTGTTTGCATGGAAACAGCAGTGATAAAGTTTGTTGCGGAACCGCTGAAATTTCCAGTTGCACTCAAAGTGGCAGGCAGGTTTATGTTTGAAGGCAATGTTCCGGGCGGCAAAAGCTTTACAATATCTGCTTTGGTTGTTGTGATATTATTGATCCTGATAGTATACACAGTCTTTAAAGGATCGGGCAAGCCCTTTATATTTCCGGATAGATCCAACACCGTATTGCCAATGCCGCTCACCTGCAATACAGGAAGAGACAGATCTTTCAAATATCCTTTAACATTAGTATTAACAGCAATAACGGCGTCTTCAAATCCCTTTAAGTTAGGTTGCAGTTGCGGAGCAAATAACAGGATGTCTTTTACAGCAAGTTTGCTTTTCTCAAGGTTAGCGTTTACATACATACTACCCATATCTTTTACAAGAGCATCCAACGAAGAATAACTCACCTCAATTTCATTTTGTATAACCGTTCTATCAGTTTGAACAAGCAGGTTTTTTAAAGATGCGCCGGAATCATTATAAACAAAATCGGTTTCGAATGCTTTTAAAACAAAGCCGCTTTTTTCTGAAAGGCTTCCCTTTATAATTTTACCGGCGTATGTTGTTGGCGTGATAATTATACCGGCAGCATTTAAACTAAGGCTGTCAATATTTAAGTGAGAATAATCCATTCCCGATTGCAGCGGTGTAATGTTATTATCGTCATACACAATATTGTTATTGGCAAGATCAATATTGTTCACCGATATCTTCCATGGATTATTTGCCTGTGCTTTTACTTCCTTTTTTACTTCCTTCTTTACGATAGTTGTCTGACCCGATCTTCCTAAAACAACAACTGCCTTTGTGCCATGCAATTTTACTTGCTCTAACTGCACATCCAGTTTTGAAAGATCAATCGATCTCACTTTTCCTGATAATTCGCCGAGTTCAAGGTTAGCCAGTATGGGAGACACATCATTCCTGTAATCAAATTTTACATTGCTGAATCCAATATCTTTTAATGATAATTTCAGATCGAAAGGCTTATTGCTTTCTGCTTCCACTTCGGTTTCCGTTTCAGGTTGCAGCATTGGTTTATTTTGATACATGTGCCCGGTAATGCCATCAAATGAAATAAGCGGCACGGAAAAATTCATTTTTGCCGGATCGAAAGTTTCAAACTTAGTGGCAGACTTGCCCATATGGAGTAAAAAATCTATCCCGGTTTGATCATCTTTAAACGAGCCATTAATATTATTCAAAACAAGATCACCAACTTTAAACAGCATGCCTGCGGAGCTATCCTTTACATTGGTAGAAGTATCTGCAAATGCATCAATGATATATTGATAATTAAAAAAAGTATCTTTTCCTGTACGGTTGATCTTTGCAGTAATGCCATTCAATTCGATATAATTCACCTCCACCTCGTTACTCAGTAATTTGAACAGGGCTATATCAACACGTAATTTTTCACCCGAAAAAAGTGTATCTCTTTTTTGATCTTCAAAATACACTCCTTCCAAAACGATCTGTTTTGGAAAATCAACCGATAATTTTTTAATGGAAACTTTTGTATGGAGCTTTTCCTGGAGATAGGTAACTACTTTCTTTTTGGCGAAATTTTGAACTCCGGGCACCTGTATAAGGATAACAACCAACAGCAATAAAAAAATAACAATGCCCACTAACCAGGCAAAGATCTTAAAAACCCTTTTTATAATTCTCTTTCCTGTCAAACTGATAATCTAAAATCTTTTGGAAGTTATAAAAAATGCAGAACCGGAGTTCATGCATTAATCAAGAGTGAAAAGCTCTTTCAATATTGATTTCAACATACTTATGCAATTGCTATGCCTTGCTTATAAAGATGAAAAAAGCAAATCTGCTTATGCTATATGCTCAAAAAAACGTTCTTGCACGCAAGCTATGAGTAAATTATTCCCCAAAGAGAAATTTTTTATACAATTAGTATATGATTGGAAATCCTGTACAGGTTTACTTATCTAATAAAATTCAGGCAGGGTTTTAGGAATGGTTCCACTTATAAAATCATACTATTATGAGATCATTATGGACAGGAGCAATTGGTTTCGGACTTGTAAATATTCCGGTAAAACTTTTTAGTGCTACAGAATCAAGCAACCTTGATCTTGATATGCTGGACAAGAAAGATCATTCACATATCCGTTTTATGAGGGTAAATGAAAAAACGGGGAAGGAAGTGAAATGGGAAAATATTGTAAAGGGCTACCTGGTCAACGACAGGTATGTAGTACTGGATGATAAAGATTTTGAAGCGGCGAATGCAGAAAAAACCAAAACAATAAGCATAAACGATTTTGTTGCTGAAAAAGAAATAGACAGCATGTATTATGAAACGCCTTATTATATTGAACCGGATAAATCAGGTGAAAGAGCGTATGCACTTTTACGGGAAGCTTTACAAAAAACAGGGAAAGTTGGTATAGCCACTTTTGTGATGCGGAATAAAGAAGCCCCTGCCATATTAAGAACTTCGGGTAACGTAATTATATTAAACAGGCTCCGTTTTGCAGAAGAGATAAGGGATACTAAAGACTTAAAAGTGCCGGCAAAAGCTGCCATAAAACCAGGAGAGCTGAAAATGGCTGTGTCACTTATCAATCAATTATCCGGAAAGTTCGACATGAAAAAATATAAAGACACTTACAGTGCTGCATTGATGAAGCTGATAAAAGCGAAAAGTAAAGGAGCAAAAATTGCAACACCACATCTTAAAGTGGTACATAATAAAACAAAAGACCTGATGGAACAACTAAAAGCAAGCCTTACTTCTAAAAGAAAAAAAGCATCCTGATATGGGACTTGTAAAATATAAATCAAAAAGAAATTTCAACTCCACGCCTGAACCGAAAGGCGAATTAAATAAAAATTCATCTTCTCTTTCCTTTGTGGTGCAACGCCATAAAGCGTCACATCTTCATTATGACCTGCGGCTGGAGATGGATGGTGTGTTAAAAAGCTGGGCTGTTCCAAAAGGGCCTTCTATGAACCCAGGTGATAAAAGACTGGCGATGATGGTAGAAGACCATCCCTATTCTTACAAAGACTTCAAAGGAGTTATACCTGATGGTTATGGAGCTGGCATTGTGGAAATATGGGATAAAGGGAACTACACAGACATTGAGAAGTCAAACAGGAAGGATGCAGAAAAGCATTTGAAAGCAGGACTGAAAGCAGGGAACCTTAAGTTTGAACTCAAAGGCAAAAAATTAAAAGGGGAATTTGCATTGGTGAAAATAAAAGGCGATCAGAAAAATGCCTGGCTCCTGATAAAACACCGGGATGATTATGCTGTAGATAA
>JAZKGV010000225.1:8094-8896 GCA_040385725.1 Bacteroidota bacterium
AAAAGTATGACAGCGAAAAAGAAACTCCTGCCTCCTCTCCTATTAATAAATGGCTAAAAGAAAATCAAACTACTAAAAAAAAAGCCTGGTGATAACCAAACAAAGCAGCCGGACAAAACTTGTGAAATTTATTAAACCAATGCTGGCTAAGGAAACGGACGAAGCATTTGATGATAAGGAATGGATATTTGAAATTAAATGGGATGGCTACCGTGCCATAAGTGAAATAAAGAACGGAGAAGTGGAACTTTACTCAAGAAATGGCCTGAGCTTTAATAGTAATTACCCGCTTGTATATAAAGAACTGAAAAAAATAAAACATAATGCAGTATTAGATGGTGAAATTGTAGTGCTGAACGAAAAAGGCATCTCCTCATTTCAAAAACTCCAGCATTATGAAGACAATACCAATTCCCCACTTTGTTATTATGTATTCGACCTGTTATCCCTGGATGGAAAAGATATTTGTGAACTGCCTTTAATACAAAGAAAAGAATTACTTAAAAAACTGATCGGCGAAAAAAATGCAGTTATAAAATACTCCGATCATATCGCAGAAAAAGGGAAAGCCTTTTTTTCTGCAAGCGAAAAAAAAGGATTGGAGGGCATTATGGCGAAAAAAGCTGACGGGGAATATTATAAAGGAGTAAGGACAAGTGACTGGTTGAAAATTAAGCACCACAAATCTGACGAAGCAGTTATTGTTGGCTATACAAAACCAACCGGTGAAAGAAAATATTTCGGTGCATTGGTATTGGCTGTAAAAGATTCAACGGGGTTGAAATATGCAGGGCATACAGGC
>JAZKGV010000226.1:0-6316 GCA_040385725.1 Bacteroidota bacterium
ACCGGCACAAATGCTGGTGGTTCAGCTGGTGGCAGGCGGTTCTAAAGAAGGATGGTTCCCGTATTTTACTGCCGGCTTCAGGTTTTAGTGAACAAGGTTGTTTTTTGTTTGTATTATATTCAGCAAAATGAGAAAAGGTTTAATTCCGCTTAATAAATTCGCTACTAAAGAAAACACGGTAGAGTCATACGTTTGTTTTCAAAAATTCATTGAATTTTTAGAAGAAAAGATCAGTACCGATAAAAGTATCCGTATACATTTTTACCAGTTTGCGCTGGATAAAATAAAACAGGTGCCCAGGTTAACAGGTGGCATACCCATTGCTGAAGCACAACAATATGATGAAATACTGGAACTGGTTTCCTGCATTGTTTTCCCACTGATAGAAAGTGAGGAAACAGCATTGGTCGGTTTGCTCAATGGTATATCACCAGAAGCTTTTTATTTCACCGAAGCCTTTTCAGATCTTTTTAAGTCATCGGATATTTACATAAAAAAATCTGAACTGGATGATGACACTGCAAAAAAGATCCATAAGCAAATTCAATACGATTTTATACTGCAAAAATTGTATCGCAGGCATTTGCCTGACCGAATGGAAATGATACGCAGTTTTTTTAATGAAGAAACTGGGCTGTATAAATATTACAGGATAAATATCGATACCCGTTTTCTTGATATAAAGTTAAAGCCCGGTGTTTCCTTAGCATGCAGTGATAGTGATATTGCGGCCTGCCTTGAGTGTTCAGAAGATTTTTCAGAAATGGAAAAAATGCTGCCTTTGGATAATTTTATTGCAATGGGCTTTTCAATTGTAACACTTACAGATATTACGGAACAGCAGGCTGTTGAGCAGCTAAGCAAAATTGTACTAAGCATCGATAAAGAAAATGTAGATAAAGACCTTCTGCATGTAACAAGATTGTTGCAAACAATTGTAGGCAGTAATGAATACCAGTTTGGTATCATGCCATTTTTTACCATTAATAACAGGTCAGCTTTATTATATGAGAATTTCCCGTACAGTATTTTGATAAAAGCATCAGCTGATGCCGGTATACCCAAAAAAACATTCAGCCGGTATATTAATCATTATACCAGTAAGCCAGGTTGGATCGAATACACACCCGGAAGTAAAAGCCAGCTTGCTGTAAAGTTGCAACAGGCATTGGGTAAAGCTGGTATTCATTTTTATGGGTTGGCCCCGGTTTATTTTAATGATACGTTGGTTGGAATACTGGAAACCGCAGCGCCTGAAGGTGTGAGACCATTTAGTGATATTCAATTCAGCAAGCTGGTGCCGGTTATGCCTTATATTTCACAATTGCTGAAGCTTAGTATTGAAAAATTCAATATTTCAATAGACCGGATCGTAAAAGACAATTTTACGGTGATACAACCTTCGGTGCAATGGAAATTTAATGAAGCTGCATGGCATTATTTTCGTAGCCATGACGTTGAACATAAGAATGAACCTTTCGAAAAAATATCTTTTAAAGATGTGTATCCCTTATATGGCGCCGTTGATATCCGCAACTCAACCAATGAACGGAATATAGCATTAAGGCAGGATCTTGAATGTCATCTTATATTATTAATAACATTGCTGGAAAAATTATCTTTTACGGGTTATGAAGAAAAAGCAAATGAATTTATTGCAGCCTGCAGGCAATGGCTCAAAAGAATGGAAGTATATGTATCAGTGGAAGAAGAACTGCATCTGAATGATTTTCTTTTTGGAGAAGTGGATTCTTTTTTACAAACATTGAATGATCTTCCTTTTGATGTTGTAAATGAATTGAAAGAATATTATATAGCAATTGATGAAACAACAGGTATTGCATTTAACCGCAGGCGGCAACTGGAAAATTCGATGCAGGTTATAAACAGCGTTACAGGAAAATATTTAGACCTGTTTAAAGAGGAACTCCAGGCTTATTATCCCTGTTATTTTGAAAAATTCAGGACCGATGGAATTGAATATGATATTTACATAGGCCAATCTATTGCGCCTAAAATACCTTTTTCAATCAAGCATCTTCATCGGCTGAGATCATTGCAGGTACAGTCTATGGCAGCAATGGCAAAGCTTACAGGTTCGCTGTATCCAACATTAGAATACCCTTTACAAACCACACAACTCATTTTTGTAAATACAAGAAGCATTGATATTAGTTTCAGGGAGGATGAAAAAAGATTTGATGTGGAAGGAAGTTATAATATCCGATATCAGGTGATAAAAAAAAGGATTGATAAAGTAAATATAAAAGATAGCAATGAGCGTTTAACACAACCGGGAAAAATTGCCATTGTATATTTTAATGATAGCGATGCGGCAGAATTTGCCGGCTATATAAATGACCTGCAAAAACAAAATGTTTTAAAGGATGATCTTGAATATCTTGAATTGCAGGAACTACAGGGCGTACAAGGGCTTAAGGCATTAAGGGTGGGTGTTGCGGAGTAAAAGTATTACAGTCCTGCTTCATACTAAAAAACTTTATGACACTGCCTGTTGTGCAATATTTTTTTGTTTTATCACCCCGCTGCTTTTGTATATCCACCTTCTGCATCATCCACAAAATGAATATGCCCGTCATTTATATTACGAACATAGCATAACATCAGGCTTCAATACCCATCTCAAAAACCCTTAAAAAAATTTTCACAAAAAACATTTGGCAGTTTCCAAACAATACTATTACCTTTGTCTAACGGTGTTAAATTATTTTACACCAAAACAAAATGGCAAGTAAAGACCGCATATTAAAAGTAAAGGAAGATACCAGGTGTAATATCCTGAGCGCAAGCCTCGAAATTGTAAAAGAGGAAGGATGGAGTGCCCTTAGTATGCGTAAGATCGCTGATAAGATAGATTATACAGCCCCCATCATTTACGAATACTTCAGTAATAAAGACGCCATTTTAAAGGAGTTGACCCTTATGGGTTTTAAAAAGCTGGCGGGCAAAATGGAAGAAGCTAAAACGCTGAGTACAGATCCTGCTGGTCAACTGGAAGCTATGTGGCTGGCCTACTGGAACTTTGCCTTTGCCGATACGGAACTGTATAAAGTGATGTATGGTGTGGAAGTGAATTGTTGTTCCATGGATGTATGCCCTGACCTGCAGAAGCCTATGAATATGTTGTGGGATAAGATCGAGGAAATAACACCGGAAGCATTACGTACAGAAGAATACATCGACCGTAAATATTATACTTTCTGGAGTGTGGTGCATGGTTTGATCTCTATCAACCTGACCAGGCAGTTAACTTCGGAAGAGATGAACAGGCAGGTTTTAAGAGATGCCATTACAGGTATTATTAATTCTATTAAGAACGGATAATACCTGGTTGAAATAATAAGAGAAAGGTAATTTTGGCGGTGATTTTTGCCCTGCAATGATCACTTATTATCCATAGCAAGCAGTTGCTATTTTTTTATCCAATTTACTTAACGCTGTTAGATGATTTACCAGCGTTTTTTGAAAAACAAAGGATGCAAAAATGGTTGTCCGGAACTCCATTCTTCCATCGTCATTACACAGTTGAAAAGCTGTTTTTTTTAAACCATTTAATTAACACTGTTAGAAAACTTAATTACGTTATGAAAAAGTTACCAGTTTATTTTATCTATGCAGGTTTGCTCTATTTAGCAGCTTGTGCAAGTAAGGCCAATAACCTGCAGGCGCCAGCAGCACAATCTCTTCCCGTTGTAAAATTAGAACTCGGTTCTGTTACTACCTGGCAGGAATATCCTGCAAATGTACAAGGCACCGTAAACGTTGAGATACGTCCGCAGGTGAGCGGTTATTTGGAAAAAATATATGTGGAAGATGGTGCCTGGGTTTCACAAGGCCAACCACTGTTCCGCATAAACGCAAAAGAATACAACCAGTACAGCACCAGTGCTTCTGCAAACATACAGTTAGCGAAAGCCAACATTGAAAAAGCGCAGGTGGAAGTGGACAGGCTGCAACCTTTAGTTGCCAACAAAGTAATTGCTGAAGTGCAATTGAAAACAGCCAAAGCTAACCTGCATGAAGCAGAAGCTGCTTATCAACAGGCTGTAAGTGGTAAAGGCAGTGCAGATATTACCCTTGGTTATACTTTAATAACGGCCCCGGTTAGTGGATATGTTGGTCATATCAATTTCAAACAAGGCAGCCTTATCGGTAAAGGCGAAGCTCTACCACTTACAGTATTAAGTGAAGTAAACAATGTACATGCTTATTTCAGCATGAGTGAAGCAGACTTCTTTAGCTTCTTCGCCAGTGTAAATGGTAAAACTGCAGAAGAAAAAATACGTAATATTCCCCCGGTAGAATTAGAATTAGCTGACAATAGTATTTACAACAACAAAGGAAAAGTAGAATTGATACAGGGACAGTTTGACCGTAGCAGTGGCAGCATCTCTTTCCGTGCTGTATTTGCAAACGGTGAAAAATTATTACGCTCAGGTATTACCGGTAAAATACGTATTCCATTTCCACAGTTGAATAAACTGATGGTGCCGCAAGAAAGTACTTACGAGTTACAGGATAAAGTGTACGTGTTTGCAGTAGGCGACAGCAATAAAGTAGTGAGCAAACAGATCAGCATCAAAGGAAAAAGCGATGGCAACTACATAGTTGATAAAGGGCTAACTAACGGTGAAACTATTGTGTACAGTGGATTGCAGCGATTGAGAGATGGTGCAGTAATTGTACCACAAAGGATCTCGCTAGATAGTGTACTGACGGCCAGGAATTAAAAATTAAGAGTTAAGAATTAAGAATGTAATTGCACAGCAACTCATAGCTTATCATTCATAATTCATCACTCCACAAACAAGTTTGAACCTGATTTTTTTCAGCCCAAGGGCTGGCAGGGAATCCTATACCCTTTTGAAAACTGAACGAAGCCATAACTAACAACACAAAAATCATTTTTATGCTACAGAAATTCATTAAACGCCCGGTATTATCAACAGTTATTTCCATACTGTTAGTACTGCTGGGTGTAGTATCATTTACTAAACTGCCCATTACACAGTTTCCTGATATTGCCCCGCCGGCAGTATTGGTAACAGCAGCTTATCCCGGTGCCAGTGCAGAAGTGGTGGCCCGTTCAGTTGCCACACCTTTGGAAGAAGCTATCAATGGTGTAGAGAACATGACCTACATGACATCCAACAGCAACAATGATGGCACCATGACACTGAGTGTATTCTTTAAAGCCGGAACTGATCCTGACATTGCCTCTGTGAATGTGCAGAACCGGGTAGCAAAAGCAAGCAGCCTTATTCCTGCCGAAGTATTGCAAGCTGGTGTTACCACACAGAAACAACAGAATAGTATCATTATGGCTATTGCATTATATAGCGACAGTACATATGATGAAACATTTTTACAGAACTACGCCAAAATAAATATCGTACCGGAGATACAGCGTGTTCATGGTGTGGGACAAGCCACCATCTTCGGAACAAAGGATTATGCCATGCGTATCTGGTTAAAGCCTGACCGGTTAGCTGCATATAATCTATCTACGCAGGAAGTGCTGGCATCCATCAAAGAACAAAACCTGGAAGCAGCACCGGGCAAATTTGGCGAAGGCAGTAAAGAATCCTTTGAATATGTAATTAAATACAAAGGAAAGCTCAATACCAATGAAGATTATGAGAATATCATTCTTAAATCTAATCTCGATGGCTCCACGATAAAATTAAAAGATGTGGCAAGGGTTGGCCTCGGTTCTTTCAACTATACCTCCGAAGCAAAAGTTGACAAAGGCCCGTCAACCGGTATCCTCATTTATCAAACTGCGGGCTCTAATGCCAATGATATTCTTACAGAAGTAAATAATATCATGGAAAGGGTGAACAAGGATCTTCCAAAAGGAGTAAAAACATTTGTCCCCTACTCTTCCAAAGAATTTTTAGATGCATCCATTGATAAAGTAAAACACACATTGGTGGAAGCATTTATCCTGGTTTTCATTGTGGTGTTCTTATTCTTACAGGACTTTCGATCCACATTGATCCCTGCTATTGCAGTACCTGTTGCCATACTTGGTACTTTCTTCTTTATGCAGTTGTTTGGCTTTACCATCAACCTGCTTACACTATTTGCATTGATACTGGCCATAGGTATAGTGGTGGATGATGCCATTGTGGTAGTGGAAGCAGTACACACAAAAATGGCGAATGAACATTTACCAGCTAAAGCAGCCACCATAAAGAGCATGAATGAAATTTCAGGTGCAATTGTGTCCATTACATTGGTGATGGCTGCGGTATTCGTTCCTGTTGGTTTTATGCAGGGGCCGGCGGGTATT
>JAZKGV010000227.1:0-2754 GCA_040385725.1 Bacteroidota bacterium
AAACCATTTGAGTAACTCACTATAATATCGCCTTCCGTATTTACTGAAGTAGGGAATTGTGGCAAATCACTTGTCTCTTTAAAAATGGTATCGTCAGGACAAAAATTAGATAATCTCTGGATGAATAGTTTCCCCGGCAAATCGCCTTCTGCGTCAGTAAAATGAAGGGTTATCTCCATTACCGCATTTCTTGGTATAAAATTGCTGTTTACTTTTTTATACTCCAATTGGGGCTTGCTTGTAAATTTATCTTTCTTACAACCCAGCGCCACCAAACTAATTAATGCTATTATAATTGTGTTACGCATCTTTGTATTTTATTAACCAAATGTACGGACAGAATTTGAATCATACCGTTAAAGATACAGAGCTGGTAAAAAAGGTTTTTGTTGCCGGTACTGAAAATTTTAACAGTACAGCTTTGGCTGTTTTTAATTTCCAGTACCACAATAACCCTTTGTATAAAAAATACTGCGATACCTTAAAGATTGAACCCGGCGATATAACGGAAATTACTCAAATACCCTTTTTGCCAATAACTTTTTTCAAAACGCATACTGTTGTTTCCACACAGTTTGAACCGCAGGCTGTTTTTGAAAGCAGTGGCACTACTCAAACCATCAATAGTAAGCATTTGGTGAAAGATATTGCGGTGTATGAAGAAAGTTTTACCAAAACATTCAACCAGTTTTATGGAAATGCTAAAGACTGGTGCATTATTGCATTGCTGCCATCTTACTTAGAAAGAACAAATTCTTCGCTGGTGATGATGGCGGATAAATTGATAAAAGAAAGCAAGCGTCCGCAAAGCGGTTTTTATTTGAATGAATTTGAAAAACTGAAAACTGTTTTATCAGAGCTGGAAAATAAAAAACAAAAAACTTTGCTCATCGGGGTAACTTTTGCCTTGCTGGATCTTGCAGAACAATTTCCCATGCCTTTACAGTACACAACCATTATGGAAACCGGTGGCATGAAAGGAAGAAGGGAAGAAATAACAAGGCAGCAGGTGCATGAAATTTTGTGCAAAGCATTTCAAAAGGAAAGTATTCATTCAGAATACGGGATGACGGAATTGTTAAGCCAGGCGTACTCAAAAGGCAATGGCATTTTTACTACACCACCATGGATGAAGATCTTGATAAGGGAAGAAGACGATCCATTTGCAATTCATGATGAAGAGAACAAAATTGTAACAGGTGCAATCAATGTGATTGATCTTGCAAATATTTATTCGTGTAGTTTTATTGCTACTGAAGATGCCGGGAAATTATACAGCGATGGAAGAAGCTTTGAAGTATTGGGGAGATTAGATAATACGGATGTGAGAGGATGCAGCTTGATGACAGTCTAAGTGCTTAGTACTAAGATCTAAGTACTAAGACTTATCCAACGCCTGCAAAATATCTGCAAGTATATCATCCACATGTTCCAGCCCAACAGAAATTCTTATCAGCCCAGGAGTAATGCCGGTAGCTAAACGTTCTTCTTCAGTAAGCTTTGCATGTGTTGTGCTTGCTGGATGAGAAGCAATGCTTCTTGTATCGCCGAGGTTGGCTGTGAGGGAAAGCATCTGCAGGCTATCTAAAAATTTGCGGCCGCTTTCTAATCCACCTTTCAGATCAAAACAAACAATACCACCTCCATTTTTCATTTGCTTTCTTGCAATATTATATTGTGGGTGAGAGGGAAGAAAAGGATACTTTAATGATGCAATAGCAGAATGGTTTTGCAAAGCATTGGCAATCTTTAATGCATTAGCAGCATGTCGCTCCATGCGTACATCCAATGTTTCCAAACTCTTACTGAGTATCCATGCATTAAATGGTGATAATGCCGGCCCGGTGCTGCGGCAGAATAAATAAATATCGTTAATGAGTTTTTTATTTCCCACGATCACGCCACCCAATACCCTGCCCTGGCCATCTAACCATTTGGTGGCAGAATGAATTACAAGATCTGCTCCAAAAGCAATCGGTTGCTGGCACACTGGTGTGGCAAAACAATTATCAACATTTAATAAAAGTCTGTATTTTTTTGCAAGTTTGTTTACAAATTCAAGGTCTATCAATGCCAGGCCGGGATTAGTAGGTGTTTCTAAATAGATCATCTTACTATTGGGCTTTACAGCAGCCTCCCACTCTTCCGGTTTATCAGCGCTTACATAAGTATATTCAATACCATAATTAGGCAGGTATTTTTTTATTACCGTTTGCGTACTGCCAAAAATTGAATCACATACAATCAGGTGATCGCCTTTTTTAAGCAAGGCCATAAAGGAAGCAAATACTGCACTCATGCCAGATGCTGTTGCATACCCGGCTTCAGCGCCTTCCAGCGCCACCATTTTATCTGTAAACTCTTTTACATTAGGATTGCTGAAACGGCTGTAAATATTATCATCCGATTCATCAGCAAAAGCAGCCCTCATGTCTTCGGTATTATCAAAGCAAAAACTGCTGGTAAGAAACAAAGGCCCGGAATGTTCCATTTCATTTGTTCTTTCAGTCTGGATGCGTATGGCTTCGGTAATTGGATGCTTCAAGTAGTATGTAAGATTTATGATTTATGATGTATGATTGAAGGACAGATCAACCAATAACGAATAACAAATAACTAAAGCAAATCACTCCTTTACTACCACCACTTCCCATGTAAGTTTAGTTCCGCCCCGGCGGAGTGTTTCTGCAACAGAGCAATATTTATTCATGGAAAGTTCGCAGGCCCTGTCGGCTTTTTCTTTTTCAATATTAC
>JAZKGV010000227.1:2764-5956 GCA_040385725.1 Bacteroidota bacterium
CACAAAGATGGCTCCTTGCCTTTCTCTCTTTCTCCGGCAATTTTTATAGAAAAATCTTTTACTTCCTGTCGTTGTTTTTTTAATATCATTACAATATCAATGGCGCTGCAGCCACCTATACCCATCAGCAACATTTGCATGGGCCTGATACCAAAATTTTCACCCCCGGTTTCATCACTTGTATCCATCCTTACAGTATGCCCTTTTGCATCTGTGCCTTCAAAACCAAAGTCTCCTTTCAACCTTTTTAAATTTACTTCTATCATACAGCAAAATTTTATGCAAATATAATTGTTGCAACCCTTTACTTTGCAAAGCATTTTATAAACCTCAATGAATTATTTTCATCATCCACATCAATTTATATTAGAAAGCGGCAGCTCTCTGCCGGAGCTGGATATTGCTTATACTACCTATGGCAAATTAAACGATGAGAAAAATAATGTGGTATGGATATGCCATGCACTCACCGCCAACTCCGATGTGGCAGAATGGTGGCCCGGTGTGGTAGGCAGTAACCACATTATTAATCCTGAAAAGTATTTTATTGTTTGTGCAAATATTATTGGCTCCTGTTACGGCACCACGGGCCCTTTAAGCACCAATCCTATAACTGGTGAACCTTATTACCATAGCTTTCCTTTTATTACCATCAGGGATATGGTAAATGCTCACATTTTACTACGCCAACACCTGGGTATTGAAAAGATATTTTTATTAATGGGGGGAAGCATGGGTGGCTACCAGGCCATGGAATGGTGCCTTGCAGAACTAACTGTTATTGAAAGATTAGTACTGCTTGCTACTTCTGCTACCGAAAGCGCCTGGGGCATTGCCACACACACAGCACAGCGCCTAAGCATTGAGGCTGACGGCACCTGGCAAAACAACGCAGCAGATGCCGGGGCAAAGGGGCTGAAGGCTGCAAGGGCGATTGGTATGCTTACTTACCGTAATTATAATATTATGGTACAAAAGCAAAGTGATGACAACAATGAAAAGGCAGATGGTTTTAAAGCAGCATCTTACATTAACTATCAGGGAGATAAATTAGTACAGCGCTTTAATGCATACAGTTATTGGCTGCTTACAAAAAGCATGGATAGCCATAACATTGCAAGAGGCCGAAACACTAATGCTGCTGATATTTTAAAAAATATTACGCAACCAACCCTTGTTTTTGGCATCAGCAGCGATATACTTTGCCCATTGGTAGAACAGCAGTTTCTAGTTAAACATATCCCAAATGCCGCGCTTGCTGAAATTGATTCTGACTATGGCCATGATGGATTTATGGTTGAGAATGAACAAATCTCCCTTCATATAGAAAAATGGCTTAAACAGGCATGATTTTTATTTCTCTACTGATTTAATAGATTAAATCACACGATTCAGCAAACTATTAAGATGTCAATTGTAATTTTTACAGAATTTTTACAGAATTTTACAATTCAATGTTTAAACATTATTATATCTTTGTTTTATAATTTTACATGATGGCAACGGAAGGAAATAAGAAAAAAGCGATTCTAAAAAAAATATTGGTTGTAAAGCTGGTATTATTATTGGCTGCCGGGGGGGTTGCATGGTATGCTTTTACAAAAGGGTTTGATGATACATCAGCCATTGAAGCTGACTTTACAGTAAATGCAACGCCATTTTTAAATGAATTCAAATTAAATGACGCCTTGAATGAAGCAGCGAATAAGAAATATGCAGAAAAAATAATTACAGTTAATGGTAGGGTGTCGTCGGTAGAAGCAGCCGATACAACCCTGAACCTTAAAATTGAAAACCCCGATGGTGCCTACATTGCTTTTGCTTTTCAGCAAAAAGACCAGGCAGCAGTAAAACAGGTAAAGGCCGGCGATAGTGTTTCTATAAAAGGTTCCTGCAACGGAGCCAGTTTCAGCAACATACTTGGCGTGCCCTATGTAACTTTTAAAAGAAGCTCACTCAACAAAATATATAAAAACTAAAAACGTAAAAATGAAAAAATCGATTCTTCTCTTAGCACTTACAGTTTCTGCAGGTGTTTTATTTGCACAAAAGAAAACCACTACTTCAGCTATTGTAAAATTTGATGCCACTACCCCCGCTGATGCGATGCCTGTAGCAGAAAATAAAACTGTGATTGCTCTTCTTGATACTAAAACAGGCGCTGTGGCTTTTGAAGCTCAAATAAAAGGTTTCACCTTCGGTAATGCTATGATGCAGGAACACTTTAACGGCGAAAAGTGGATGAACTCTGAAAAAAATCCTACTTCTACTTTTAATGGAAAGATCACCAACCTTGGTGATATAAAATTTGATAAAGACGGTTCTTACACTGCTAAAATTGAAGGCGACCTTAGTATGAAAGGTATCAGCAAACCTTTAACCGGCAAAGCTACTATCGTTGTAAAAGGCGGCGCTATACATGCGACTTCGGATTTTACTATTAAGCTTGCGGATTATTCTATCAGCAACGCTGGTGGCAAACTGGCTGACGAACCAAAAATTTCTGTGAGTTCTGATTTTAAATAAAACTGAAAAACCTTGTGAAATATATGGGCTACGCTTTAGCAGCGTAGCCTTTTTCGTTGTACCTGTTTTACTCTTTACCCTGAACCACAATTACAATTTCCCCTTTTACTGTTTTGCTGTTAAAATGATCATGCACTTCCTGTAAACTGCCACGTTTGTTCTCTTCAAACTTTTTGGTGAGTTCACGGCTTACACAACATTGGCGTGTTGCTCCAAAATATTGAATAAGATCATTTAATGTTTTTACCAACCTCATCGGGCTTTCGTAAAACACCATTGTTCTTTCTTCCTCTGCATACTTTTTCAATGCCGTTTGTCTTCCCTTTTTAAGCGGTAAAAATCCTTCGAAGCAAAAGCTATTTATTGGCAAGCCGCTATTCACCAATGCAGGAACAAAAGCAGTGGCACCGGGCAGGCATTCAACAGTAACATTGTTCTTTACACATTCCCTCACTAATAAAAAAGCAGGATCGCTGATGCCTGGAGTACCTGCATCCGTAAGGAGCGCCATTGTTTTTCCGGCCTGTAATTGTTCGGTAAGGTGCTGTACAATCTTATGTTCGTTGTGTTGGTGATAGGGGGAGAGCGGCTTTTGAATATTGTAATGATTAAGCAGTACAGAACTTGTACGGGTATCTTCAGCCAGGAGCAAATCCACTTCCTTCA
>JAZKGV010000228.1:0-5654 GCA_040385725.1 Bacteroidota bacterium
TACGAAAAAAATAAAAAGAAAACATTGCCAAATAATGGTGTAATTACAATTCCTGAGCGTGTATAGTATCAGAATAAATGGAAAAAATAGAGTGCTATTTTAACACCACAGAATTGATGTGGTAATATTGGGTCAAACACAATGCCTGAATAATAAAGAGGTTGAATTGCCTTGTTGCTATCATCTTCATAAAGAAAAACATAAGCAACTTAAGTGAAATGAGAAACAGCTTTTTCTTTTACGAATAATTTAATTTCAACAGGAATAAACTTATCTCATGTTTTCCCTTCCGAATATTAAACCAAGCTTGATGTTGAAAGTAAAGTAAGAATCTTTATTTTTTGCATTACCCCTGATGCCGTTCTCAGATTTTCTATAAATAGCACTTAAAGGGCCATTATTTGTTCTTTGATTGCTTGCTAAGTCAATAGCATCCTGTAATTGTTGTCCTGTATAATAATTCTGAAACACATCGTTATTGATATAGTTTGTACTTATATCATCAAGATAATCGGTAAACAAACTGCGGTGTAACAGTTCGGCACGAAGATTAAATGTGGATGATAATTCGTAACGGATACCAACACCCAGAGGAATATTGAACTGGGACAATTTATATGGTTTCCTGGTTGGGTATTCAGCAAAACCTTGCCCTTCTGTAGCCAAAGGTTGCAAATCAACCCACTCACCCGTTCTTGATTTTGCCTGTGGGTTAAATGAATACCAGCCAATACCAGCAGCGATATAAGGCGAAATTCGGGGAGGATCCTGATCTTCCCTCAATGACCAGTTGATGAACATGAACAGTGGGTGAAATTCTGCAATAAGTGATATTTCGGATATCTTACTTTTAAAATTAAGGTTGCGTTGGTATCTGCCGTTAGTTTCGTCTTTTTCATTTACCAGGATGCTGTCATAAGCTTTTATACTGCCCCATGTCCCTTCAAGCCTTAATGCAACCGCTTCTTTGTAAGTAGCCGTTATATATAGACTTCCGTTAAGTCTGTTATTACCGAGGTTAAGATCACCTGCCATTTTTTTACCAAGTCCTTTTTTCCCTCCAATGTCGGTAAGGCAATTCATAATGCCTGCAGATGCCCCAAACTCAAACATAACTGGGTTATTATATGAATTTGCGTCGTAAAAGTAATACTGTGCCGAAGCATTTTTCCCCATGGCAAGCAAGAGCGTAATTGCGGCCATCAACAGTGTAATTCTTTTCATGCAGTATTTGGTTCCTTTGATAATAAAGATTTGTTTCCTGGGAATACAGGAAATTTCTACAAATTAAACGATTATTCCTGAATTATATTCCCTTTTTGAGAAGGTTCTTATAAAATTTACAGACAATATTTAAGCCGCATTGGCTGCATTTTGGGCTACGGGCTGTACAGGTATAGCGCCCATGCAAAATAAGCCAATGATGTGCCTTGTGTATATATTTTTCCGGGATATGCTTAATGAGTTGTTTTTCAGTGGCAAGAGGTGTTTTTGCATTGCTGGTAAGCCCCAACCTTGCACTTACCCTGAAAACATGGGTATCAACCGCCATATTAGGTTGTTCATCTATTACGGATGTGATAACATTTGCGGTTTTTCTCCCCACTCCGGGCAATTGCACCAGTTCATCAACCGTCATTGGTACAACCCCCTCAAATTTCTGCATCAGCATATTGGCCATGCCTATCAGGTGTTTTGTTTTATTATTGGGATAAGAAATGCTTTTTATGAGAAGGAACAATTCTTCAAATGTTGCTTTTGACAAGCTTTCAGCATCAGGATATTTTTCAAAAATTGATGGAGTTGTTTGGTTAACCCTTTTATCTGTGCATTGGGCAGAAAGTATTACGGCTACCAGCAATTGAAAGGTATTGTCATATAACAACTCCGTTTCAGCCTCCGGGCTAAACTCCAAAAAATAATCAATAACATACTGGTAAAGCTCTTTTTTAGACATAAAAAACCCCCGGTTTTAATCGGGGGCAAATTAGTTTAAAATTAGTTTAATGGATTTGTTGCCTCATTCAGTAAATTCTTTTACCTGTTTATTGGCATAGTTAAGGACAAAATCAATGGCTTTTTTACGGGGAGTGATGTTAACTGAACCAAGGCTTTCTTTGGCCGCAACCATTTCCTTGTACTGTTCATTTAAGTTCCAATCCGTTTCTAAAGCAGCTTTGATTGCCACTGTTTTTTCTGTAGAGGTCTCGCCGTAGATGTACTGCAGCAGATCCTCCTGCGTAATACTTTGCATAAGTTAGAAAAGCTTGTTAAGAAGTTAATTATCAATTATCCATTATAAAAACGAGAATTGGAAACGAATATTGCCTTTTAAATCCATTTATTTTCCCTGCTCATTTATAATAAACAGGTCTTCATTATCTTTTTTCATCATATACTTCTCACGGGCATATTTTTCAATGGTCCGGGCATTATTCTTAAGCTGGTTCAATTCTGCTTTTGTATTACCTATTTCACCCATCAGCTTTTTTTCACTTTCCTGCAATTCTTTATACTTATGCCACCTGTTTAAACCGGCACCAACATCCTTTGGGTCAAAAAAAAGCATCCATACCAGGAAAAATACACCTGCAAGAAGATATTTGTTCTTCATCCAGGCAAGTTTCCCTTTCCACCATTTTTTTGATGGTTTTGGTATTTCAGCGTTTTCAGTGATATTTTCCATAGAAAATGATTGCAACTTTTCAGGCTTACTTACCAAATTTAATTTTTCCTTTTGGATAAATAGCACTGTCGCCCAAAATTTCTTCAATTCTTATCAATTGATTGTATTTAGCCATACGGTCGGTACGACTGGCAGAACCGGTTTTTATCTGGCCGCAGTTTAATGCAACAGCTAGATCTGCGATAGTAGTATCTTCTGTTTCGCCGCTGCGGTGACTCATGATAGTGTTATAGCCTGCCCCTTGTGCCATGCTTACTGCATTGATGGTTTCGGTAATTGTACCTATCTGGTTTACTTTTACTAATAAGCCATTGGCAATACCCTCATTAATGCCTTTTCCTAAGCGGTCAACATTGGTAACAAAGAGGTCATCGCCTACCAACTGGCATTTAGTTCCCACTGCTTCGGTAAGCATTTTCCATCCTTTCCAGTCATCTTCTGCCATACCATCCTCAATAGAGCAGATCGGATATTTTTTAACCCAGCTTGCCCAGTAAGCAACCAGTTGTTCACTGGTCATTTCTTTGCCATCGCTTTTATGAAAAACATATTTTTTCTTTTTAGCATCCCATAGTTCGCTGTTGGCTGCATCCATAGCAATCATGATCTGGCTGCCTGTTTTGTAACCTGCTGCCTGTATAGCCGTTAGTACAGTTTCAATCGCTTCTTCATTACTTTGAATGTTGGGTGCAAAACCACCTTCATCACCAACGTTAGTGCTGAAGCCTTTTTTCTTTAATACACTTTTCAGTGCATGAAAAATATCAACGCCCCATGCAAGCCCTTCGCTGAAAGTATTTGCACCTACAGGCATTACCATAAATTCCTGGAAGTCTATTTTGTTATCCGCATGTGCACCACCATTCAGAATGTTCATCATCGGGATGGGTAATGTTTTGGCATTGGTTCCACCAATATAACGATAGAGTGGGAGGTTGGCTTCAATAGCCGCAGCTTTAGCAACGGCCATACTAACGGCAAGCATTGCATTAGCACCCAGTTTGCCTTTGTTGGCAGTGCCGTCTAATTTTATGAGGGCTGCATCAATACCAGTTTGGTCGGCAATATCCCAACCCAACAGGTTTTCTGCTATTGTAGTGTTTACATTGTTTACTGCTTTCAATACACTTTTACCACCATAGTAATTTTTCTTGCCGTCTCTTAATTCAACCGCTTCATGTATGCCTGTGCTGGCGCCACTTGGTACAGCGGCCCTGCCTAATTTTTCAGTTTCGGTTAATACATCTACTTCTACAGTAGGGTTGCCACGGCTGTCTAAGATCTGGCGGGCAAAAATGGAGGCAATGTAGCTCATGATAAAAAAATGTTTTGGTTATGTTTGTTAATTGTTAGCTGTAGTTAAACTCCTGAAAATATCTTCCAGGCTGTTGTTTTCGCTTTGCAAAGAAACGATGTTGAGATTATTTTTCAAACTCAATTCTAATAACTGTTTTCTCACACTCTCAGGGTTGTTAGTGGAGAGTTGAAAATTGTTCCGATTGTTATCGGAAGAAAGTTGGTTTACTGCTATTACATCTGTTAGTGAATTTAAATCTTCAACATTGATTGTTTCTTTAAATTCTACATTCACTTTCTGCTGCCCTGCATTTGCTTTTTGCAGGTTGCTTAATAAATCATCTGCAACAATATTACCCCTGTTAATGATGATTACCCTGTCGCAGATTGCCTCTACTTCCTGCAGAATATGAGAAGAGAACAGCACTGTTTTATTCTTACCTAAATTCTTTATTACTTCTCTTATTTCGATGATTTGATTGGGGTCAAGACCTGATGTCGGTTCATCCAAAATCAACACTTCAGGATCATGTATCAATGCGGCAGCAATACCAACTCTTTGTTTGTACCCTTTACTAAGCTGGCCAATTTTTTTATTAGCTTCAAGTTTCAACTTCACCGTTTCAATCGCTGCTTCTATTTTTTCTTTTTTGTTTGCGATGCCATGCACACCGGCAACAAATTCTAAATACTCTCTCACATACATGTCAAAGTACAGCGGATTGGCTTCCGGTAAATACCCGATCTTCTTTTTTGTAGTAAGAGAATTGGTACTCACTGTTTCACCACATACTTCTGCTTTGCCATTGTCTGCCTCAATATAGCCGGTAATAATTTTCATGGTAGTGCTTTTGCCGGCGCCATTGGGGCCAAGAAAACCTACTATCTCTCCTTTATTAATAGCAAATGAAATATTGTTGACAGCTTTTTGTGAGCCGTATATTTTTGTGAGGTTGGATACTGTGATGGACATTCAATTTTTATTTTATAATTCTTATTCTTAAATACACTCATTCCTTACTCTGATATTGTAGCTCTCAAGTTTATCTTTTAATTCAAGCCATGTTTTGTCTCTAAGTGTACCGGCTGGGTAAAGCTTATTCCTGAAATCTTTTGTTATAATCCTCAAACAATTCGGCATCTTCCCTTGTGTCTCAAATACAATCTCTTTTATATCTGAAAGTTTATATCCTTTTTCTTTCCAAAAAAAGTTATGATTTTTAACAATGAAGAAATTTTGCGACACCTTGAAATAATTCATTAACCATGAATTAAGGAAAAACCAAAATGAGCAAAACAAAAGTAAGAATATAGTTGCCCCAAAAGTTGGTATTTTCTTGCTATTTAAAAATACATAACAAAGAAAACCAACAAGAGCCCAAAGCAAAATGCCACGTAAAGAAGTAAATTGATTGCCTTTGTATATCTCAAAAAAATCATCAGACAAGTCAGAATGTTTTATGTCATAGTTTACCTTTTCTGCATATTCCTTTTTATCTATAACTACTGTTTTTAAAAAAGATTTTATTTGCCATGAATTAGCATACATGTCATCGAATATGTATTTTATTTGTCCATTTTTGAAATTCAATGTCGCAGCTTCCATTGGGAAATTGATGAAGTATTTGAACGGTCTTTTCCCAGTTAGCTCCACATTTTCAAGGTCTTTCCA
>JAZKGV010000228.1:5664-10906 GCA_040385725.1 Bacteroidota bacterium
ATTAAACGAGACCCCTTCATTGTCAATTTGTATTTTAGGAGAATTCTTATTGTACTTATAAACTGTATAAAAAGCCAGAAAATAAACGCCCATGCTAATCACGGGAAGTATATAATCTTTTGGTTTTAATAACCCATTATTTAGAGCTTTAATGAAGCCAAATAGCACCGCACTCCCCATTGCCAAAAAGAAAATGAACCCTAAAGTGATAGAGAGGTAAAATTTTAGTTTATGTCTGTACGAAATTATTGTCATTGAATACTTAAGGGATAAATAAAAAAACGCCGGGTACTTCTCCTGGCGTTTTCAATTATATCACTTTTATTTCGGTTCGTCTTTGTTATCAGGCCTGTTGTCAGGTCGCTGCTGCGGTGGCTTTTGCTGGTTCCTGTTTGGATTATTTGCTCCGCCCTGCGGCCCCCTGTTATCTGATCTTTGTTGGTTATCCCTGTTTTGCGGTGGCCTTTGTTGTGGCCTGTTAGGATTGTTTCCTCCCTGCTGTTGATTTCTGTTGTCAGGTCTTTGCTGATTGGGATTACCACCCCTGTTTTGCTGCGGCCTGTTTTGATTATCGCCACCTTGCCTATTGCCTTCTTGCCTGTTATTTCCTTGATTATTGCCTCTTTGCTGATTGCCACCCTGCCTGTTCCCTTGCCCAGGTCCACGTTCCTGTTCCCTTCTTTTGCGACTGGTTTTTTCCAGGCTTTTTAAACTGATCTGCCCAACTACATCTGCATATGCTGGTTCTACCTCCACAGGTTTTTTACTTGCCACTTCCACTGCTTCCAGTTCTTCCGGACGAATGCCTTGTTGATTAAGAGATTTTATTTTCTTTACCCTTTCAAGCGTTAACGGGTATTGCTTATTGCTATCCGCCAAAGTGTACCACATCAGGCTGCGGAAAATATCTTTTTTCACCAAAAATGCCCTGCCTCTTGCAATTTCTATGCTGTCACAATCATCGGGAAATTGCTGTAGCGCATCTAAATAAGTATCAAGTTCGTAATTCAAGCAGCACTTTAATCTTCCGCACTGGCCGCTCAGTTTTGCCTGGTTGATACTTAAATTCTGATAACGGGCTGCATTGGTATTTACACTCTTGAAATCAGTGAGCCAGGTACTGCAGCACAATTCCCTGCCGCAACTACCAATACCGCCAACTTTGCCTGCTTCCTGTCTTGCACCGATCTGGCGCATTTCTACTTTCACTTTAAACTCACCGGCATATATTTTTATCAATTCACGGAAATCAACCCTGTCATCTGCAATATAAAAGAAAGTTGCTTTGCGGCCATCGGCCTGTATTTCTACTTCGGCCACTTTCATCTGCAGGTTCAGTTGCTTGGCAATGGCACGGCTACGGATCATTACATCCCTTTCCCTTGCCTTGGTTTCTTTTAGTTTAGAAAGGTCATTCTCATTTGCACGGCGAAGGATCTTCTTTATCTCCGGATTATCTTCCTTGATATTATTTTTCTTTAACTGAAGCCTTACCAATTCGCCGGTCAGGTTCACACTGCCCACATCAAAACCGCTTACACCTTCTACGGCGATCATTTCCCCCTTTTCGAAAAAGTAGTTGGTGGTATTTTTAAAATAATCTTTCCGGCTGCCATTATTAAAACTTACCTCCACCATTTTGCAACTGCTCTCCGGGTCGCTGAATGGCAGGTTGGCCAACCAGTCAAATACGTTCATACGGTTGCAACTGCCGCTGGCACAACTACCTTTGCTTTGGCATCCGCCCGGGGCGCCGCCCGCTGTTCCACAACTTCCACATCCCATATCTTGAATAATTAATAGTTGAAAATTGATAATTGAAAATGCCTGTATCACAAAGCCTCTGCTCTGTTTTTACATTTCCTATTAAATACGTGAGGATTTTTTGAACCCGGCGGTGGTGCTGCTATGATGCTTCATTGGCGTCGCACTCTTGTACCCTGTCTCTTTATTGAGCGTACATTTTATATTAATAAAGCATTGATGAAAATGGCAATGCCGTACAAGTGAGTGACACAACAATGTTCAGTATAG
Source organism: Bacteroidota bacterium (assembly GCA_040385725.1). Taxonomy (GTDB): domain Bacteria; phylum Bacteroidota; class Bacteroidia; order Chitinophagales; family Chitinophagaceae; genus Ferruginibacter. The sequence goes on from JAZKGV010000228.1 coordinate 7,699, forward strand.
TGGAGAAAGTTTGTTACAAAATCAATTCTCAACTTCAGCCCACGCCCCAATCCTAAATCCTCAATTGGTCAAAATTAATGAATTGTTACTAATAATATGGTGCAACTTAATGCTGAGGGCGTGAAAGAGCATTTTGCCGTTGGCGTTGCGTTCAATGTAGTAGCTGGCCTTGTCGAGTTCCTGTATGATGGCTTCCTGCTGGCCGATGCCGCAGAGTTTGTTGAGCCGCATGGCAAAGTCGAGTTCATTGTTCATGCTTTCGACAGTTGGCGGAATGAATTGCACCCGGATTGCCATCTCAAGCAAATGAGTGAAATATTTAAGGAACTGCTTTTGTTTTTCCCTGCCTTGTTTGCTCATGTCATCGATCCATTTTACCTGGCCGGCAAGGTTTTTCTTGGCAATATGGTTGAGCCATTCCCTTAATATTACCTGCCAATCGTCTTCCTCATGCTGCAACAAATGCAGCGCTTCCCGGTAATTGCCTTCACTTAATAAAGAAATCTGGCGGGCTTTTTCAACTTTGGCACCAGCTCTTAATTCCAAAGCGGCTTCAATTTCCATATCGGTGAGCAATGGAATTTTTACCAGTTGTGTTCTTGATAGAATTGTCGGCAATACCTGTTCTTCATTTTCTGCTACAAGAATGAACAAGGTATTTGGTGGTGGCTCTTCAATCAGTTTCAACAGCTTGTTGCCGTTCTTTGTTAAATATTCCGGCATCCAGATGAGAAGGATCTTGTATTCGCTTTCAAAACTCTTGAGGCTTATTTTCCGGTTGATGTCGTTACATTCTTCAGCCGTGATATTGCCTTGTTTGTTTTCTGCATTGATAAACTGCAGCCAGTCGAATACATTGCCATAAGGGTGAATAGAAATAAACTCACGCCATTCTTTTATCCAATCGGTGCTGATGGGTTTGTCGCCGGATTTTTTTGCAATAACCGGGTAAGAGAAATGTATATCAGGATGGATGAGTTGTTTGGCTTTGTTGCAGGCGGCGCATTCTCCGCAGGAATCGTTGACCGTTTGTCGTTTATCGGTCGCCGGTGCTGGCTCAGGCTCTCCAAAAAGAGATGGTCCGGGTGCTGGTACAGAGATTTTGCCATTTACTTTTTCACAAACAATGTATTGTGCAAATGCCATTGCCAATGGTAAAGCGCCACTGCCTTCTTTTCCTAAAAATAATAAGGCGTGGCTCAGCCTGTTTTGCTGCACCATTTGAACCAAATGTTCTTTGATATCTTTTTGCCCGATGATGGATTGGAATTGCATTGGAGGGCAAAGTAAATGAAAAAAGCCACGCTATTTTAAAATATACGTGGCTTAAAAACAATTTGATTTATCAGCAATACCAGAATTTCTTTTTCTTAAAGTCAATCCATGCAGGGCCTTCGCAGCCACCTACTATTTTACTTTTTTTATCTTTTTCAGAAGTTGTTATCATCCATTTGCCGGTTTTATGTTTCACCAACTTTCCTTTTTCTAGAAGTTCACCTTCTTTGATTCCTGATAAGTTTGCAGGCGCATAAATCCAGATACTGTCTTCCTTAATTTTTATCTTACAGGTCTCTAAACATTTATTGTATTCCTCATCGCAATACTTATATGTATAAGTGCCGTTCTTGGGAAGTTGGGCATTGCAGCTAATAAAGAAAAAAAGAAAAAGGCCAAAAGATATAAGTTTCATCTTTTACAATTTCCCGGTTATCTCTTCACTCATCGGCTCAACCTTACTTTCAAAATGCGCCAGCAACTTTCCATTTTCATCTAATAAAAACTTATTAAAGTTCCAGCCAACTTCTGCATCCAGTACACCGTTTTCACTTTTACTGCAAAGCCATTTGTAAATCGGTGCGGTATCATCGCCCTTTACAGAAATTTTTGCTGCCATCGGGAAACTAACCCCGTAATTCTTTTTACAGAAAGCTCCTATTTCTTCATTGCTGCCGGGCTCTTGCGAACCAAAGTTGTTGGCCGGGAAACCAATAACAACTAATTTCTCTTTATACTTTTCATACAATTGTTCAAGCCCTTCATACTGACCGGTAAAGCCACATTCGCTGGCAGTATTTACTATTAAGATCTTTTTGCCTTTGAAAGAGGCAAAGTCAATAGTGCTGCCATCAAGGGCCGCAACTTTAAAATCGTAAATTGATTGCGTGGCAACAGGCGCTGTTGTTGCTGATACTTCATTTGTCATAGTGGGTGTATTGTTTTTTGCTGCACAGGAAACCATAACCAAAGCAGCAATAATGAATTTGTACATGATAGTTTTTTTACAGTAACGAATAAGAAATTATTTTGTTCGGCTATTGTTTTTCATAACAGCCTATATCAAATGGGGCAATACGGTTATTATTATCAAGGTCTTTTAAAAAGCCGGTGGTAATGCCGGCATCAACCGCCAGCGAAAGGTTGTTGTTCAAATGAAAATCAAAAATTCTTTTTGAAACATCTATACTGTCAAATGCCGGGTTTTCATTTTTTATACAATCTGTAATAGTAGTATTAGCCGGATCTGCGGTTGCCCGGTATAAACAATTAGTGAATGACACAGCATTTGAAGCTGCTGCCTGTTGCGTTATTGAAATTTCATTTTCCACAAAGCCTGCTTCGCCCCAAAAAATGCAATTGGTAAAGTTTGCTTCCAAAGCAGCTGTAAATGTGGAGCCAATGATTGATGCAAAGTCATTTGCAGTAAGCACCGGGTTTGTATGGCTGGTAAAAGTGGAGTAAGAAGCAACTGTACAATTGATGAAATTATAATTGCCTCCTAAAATAATATTGATATTGCCGCCACAATTTATAATTAAGCTATTGTCTGCATCCAGGCTGCTGTTTACACAAAGTACGCCAGCATCGTAGGCGTTGTCAACTATACATTGGTGTAAAGTAACTTTTGGAGAAAAATTATCAGCAGGGCTTTCTGCAACAATTGCCTGGTAGGCATTTTTTATAGTAGTAAAATTCAGCACATTGCTCTTGCTTGTTTCCCTGAAATAAATGCCGGGCCAGCTTGCAGGCAGATCATTATAACCCTCATCTGTTCTGTCTCCTGCAAAAACCACTGGTTGGTCTATTGTTCCGTTTGTAATTAATGTGCCATCTACCAAAACAGGGGCATCGGCATGGCAATATACTTTACAGCCGGCTTCTAATGTTAGTGTAGCGTTTGTGTCAATTTGTAACCTGTCAAGTATCACGT
>JAZKGV010000228.1:10916-16374 GCA_040385725.1 Bacteroidota bacterium
CCAGGTTGTGTTTACATCAATCATCCTGTTGCGGAGAAAGTTGGCGTTTTGCCCAAAAGCTTCTAACTGTACAAATTTTGTGTTGCCATTGTATTGTATCTGTATGCTGTCTTTAACAATAAAAGGAAGGTCATTAAGATTTGGATTGATGTTTACTGTAACAAAAACATAAATACTGTCTTCCGCCGCAATTTCTATATCTCTTGCTTCTGTTGCGGCAAGGCCATTGATATTTATTTTATAAGGAGAAGAAGAGCTACCCATTATTTTAATACTACTTACTAACAGTTTCTGGTCGTTTTCGTTCCTGATAGTAAAAGATTGGGTAGTGGAGCCAATGCTGGTGAATACAGTATCATATTTAATGCTATCTGCGCTGGTGCTTAATCTTGCTGTGGCAGATGTGATAAATGAATCTTTTTTGCAGGAGGAAATGGAAAGAAAAAAAGCGAAAAATAAAAAATAAAGAAAGCAGTATTTTGATGTCAATAAATTCATCTTTCAAATGTAAGTGATTTTGTTAAGGCTTATTTTGTTGCGGTGGTTAATGTGGCGACACTCAGTTTTACCCCATCAATTTTTAAAAGACGGCTGCCACTTGCTTCTAAAGTAGCGCCTGTTGTAATCACATCATCTACTAATAATAAATGCTTGCCTTTTACCTGCTCTTCATTCTTCACGGCAAAACTCTCCGCAACATTTTCCCATCTTTCTGCCCGGTGTTTTTTGGTTTGTGTTTCTGTAAATTTTCTTCTTATCAATACATTATTATATACCGGCACTTTCATTGCCTGAGACATGCCTTCGCAAATAACTGCTGCCTGGTTATACCCTCTTTTTCTTTCTTTATCTGGAAATAATGGTAATGCAATTAATCCATCAATATTATTAAAGCGGTTGCTTTTTTTCAATGTTCTTCCCATCATTTCACCAAGGTAAACACCAATTTCTTTATTGCCTTTGTATTTTAACTGGTGTACCAAATGCTGTATAAGCGATTCTTTGGCAAAATAAAATTCAGCATGTGCAGCTACAAGTGGTATCCTTCCAAAAAATATTTTCTCGATTGGATTGTTGGGGAGTTCCGCATATAATGTTGCAGGCAGGTTTGTATAACATTTTGCACAAAGCATATTGTCATCAGCTAATATATCGGTACCACAGCCTGTGCAGATATGCGGATAGAAGAGGTGCTTGAAATCGTTAAGTATATTTTTAAGGGTCGACATACTTTTTATTTAACCCAATGAAGTTAAAACAAATACTGGTATAATTCTTCCACTTTTGCCAGCGATACCACTTCAATTTTATGTTTGGATTTACTCAGCGATTTTGTATTGTACTTGCTGACAATAATTTTTTCAAAGCCTAATTTTTCTGCTTCTGCAATGCGTTGCTCAATACGATTAACAGCTCTTATTTCTCCGCTTAGGCCAACTTCACCAGCAAAACAATAATGTTGGTTTATAGGAATGTCTTCATAACTGCTCAATAAAGCGGAAACAATCGCAAGGTCAATCGAGGGATCTTCCACTTTTATGCCACCTGCAATATTTACGAACACATCCTTTACACCAAAATGAAAACCGCCACGCTTTTCTAAAACGGCTAATAATAATTGTAAGCGCCTCAGGTCAAAGCCAGTAACAGTTCTTTGTGGCGTGCCATACACACTTTGTGTTACCAAAGCCTGGCCTTCTATCAATAAAGGGCGAATTCCTTCCATCGTTGCCGCAATAGCAATACCACTTAGCGGTTCTTCTTTTTGTGTAATCAATATTTCAGAAGGATTATTTACTGCCCTCATTCCTTCACCAGTCATTTCATAAATTCCCAATTCTGCGGTAGAGCCAAAACGGTTCTTTAATGTTCTTAAAATTCTATAAGCATAATGGCGGTCGCCTTCAAACTGCAGCACAGTGTCCACCATGTGTTCTAAAATTTTTGGCCCGGCAATGCCACCATCTTTTGTAATATGCCCGATTAAAAAAACCGGCGTGTTGGTTTCCTTGGCAAAGCGCTGTAATTCTCCAGCCGTTTCTTTTATCTGGCTTACACTGCCGGCACCACTTTCCACATACGGCGATTGCAATGTTTGAATGGAATCAACAATCACCAGGTCTGGTTTCAGTTTTTTTATTTCCTGGAAAATGGTTTGAGTATTGGTTTCTGTAAGGAGATAAAAATTATCATTCTTTGCTAAGCCTGTTGAAGCACCTAAACGATCAGCCCTCATTTTTATCTGCTGTTCACTTTCTTCGCCACTTATATATAATGTAACAAAGTCTTTTAGTTGCAAACCAATTTGTAAAAACAAAGTTGATTTGCCAATACCAGGTTCACCTGCCACCAAAACAATACTTCCCATTACTATTCCGCCACCAAGTACACGGTTCACTTCTGCATCTGTCGTTATAATTCTTTTTTCTTCTGCACTGCTTACTTCATTAATAGAAATGGTTTTTAGTTTTCCACCTCCATTATAATTGCCCCAATCATCCTTTTCTTTTTTATCAGTTCCTTTCACCACCACTTCTTCCACAAACGTATTCCAGTTATTACATGATGGGCATTTGCCTGACCACTTGGGACTTTCGTATCCGCAACTTTGGCAAAAAAAAGCTGATTTTGTTTTAGTCATTTATGATGTACAAATTATAATTGTTGAACTGCAAATTGATCACTGCAAAATACGAACGCAAAGTTTCATTCATCAAAAAATTAAAAGGCCAAACTTGTTTTATGCCGATTAAAAAGAGATGATAAATTTTAAAAGCGAAAGATGTTTGAAGATAATTTTTTTGATGTGCTTAAAAGTAAAAGGGTCAACATTTCTGCTGACCCTTTGTACTTACTAACCCATTAAATTCTATTGCTAAAGTACTAATTGGCACCATATAAAAAAATAAAATTTTGACGATGTTAATAAGTTTTGAGGCACCCACTACTGTTAGTAGATTCCGAAACTAATCTGTAATCAATTGTAAATCAGCGTGTTGAGAATGTGTAACGTTGAAGGTAAACCGCTTTCAAAAAAAATATTTTAGCACATCATGGAAATTTAATTTGGTTTATAAAATAAACTACTCTATGTTTGTGACATATTTATAAGTCATGAAAAATATACTTACTGCTGCTTTATTATTCCTGTGTTACAATGGTTTGGCGCAGGTAAAGATCTCCGGAAAAATTACCAATAACAAGAACAGGCCACTTGCCGGCGCAAGCATCCAATTGAAGGATACCTATGATGGCGCTACCTCCGATTCAACCGGCAGCTATTCTTTTACAACCGATGAAAAAGGGGAAAAAAGCCTTGAAATAACCATGACTGGCTACAACCCGGTTACTCAAAAGGTAACGATTGCGTCTTCTCCAATCGAACTCAATTTGGCTATGAGAGAGCAAATAACCGAGCTGAAGGCTGTGGTTATTTCGGCCGGTACTTTTGAGGCCAGCGATAAAGCCAAGGGTGCAGTACTCAATTCCCTGGATGTGGTTACCACACCAAGTGCCAATGGAGACATTACCAGTGCTTTTAAAACCTTGCCCGGTACCCAGCAGGTAGGTGAAAGCGAAGGTTTATTTGTAAGAGGTGGTACAGCCACTGAGAGTAAGATATTTATTGACGGCTCTTTGGTAAATAATTTCTTTTATACCAGCACGCCGGGTATTGCCACAAGGGGCAGGTTCAATCCTTTTTTATTTAAAGGAACTGTTTTCAGCACTGGTGGTTATTCTGCATTGTACGGCCAGGCACTTTCTTCTGCTCTTATTTTAGAAAGCATTGACCTGCCGGAGCGTTCAGAAGCAGATTTTGGTGCTTCTGTTGTAGGTGTTGGTGGCGGCATACAGCATTTGGCAAAAAATAAAAAATCATCATGGGGTGTTTCGGTTAACTATGCAAACCTGTGGCTTGCATTTAAAGTAATAAAGCAAAAGCAGGATTATTTTAAGGTGCCTGTTGCAACCCAGGGTGATGCCAACTTTAGAATACGGACAAAGAATGGTGGTATGGTAAAATATTATGGGTATATAAGCCATAACAAAACAGCTTTTAGAACAAACGATATTGATTCTTCCATATTAAAAAATGCTTTTTCATTAAGCAACCTTAATACTTATCATAACATTAGCTGGAGAGAAAGGCTTGGCAAAGGATGGCGCTTTAACAGCAGTATAAGCTTTAGTACCAATAAAGATAATTTGGGCAACGAAACGCAAGATCTTAATAATAAAAAGCTGCTGATTACTGCACCTGAATTTTACGCAACTAAAAATTTTGATCTTGTAAATAATGGAACTTATGTAAATGGGAAATTGGTATTGGAGAAAAAATTTAACGGGTTAAACGCAATACGATTTGGTGCCGATTATTTTTACAGTAATGAAAAAACAGATTATACTTCTTACAACGATAGTATGTATTCGCTTTTAATAAAGGATAATTCATTTGCAGGATTTGCAGAAACGGATGTTTATATAACCAATAACCTGGCAGCAAAAATCGGGGGCCGTGTTGAGCATTCTTCAATAATGAACAAATGGAATATTGCGCCAAGGGCATCGTTGGCTTATAAAACAGGGGCAAACAGCCAGGCATCATTTGCGTATGGTATCTTTTATCAAAACCCGGATAAAAATATTTTGCCTGCTGTAGCAGGCCTCGATTATTCAAAAGCAAGCCACTATATTCTGCAATACATAAAGCAATCAAAGGAAAGAACCTTTCGTTCAGAAATTTTTTATAAGAGTTATGATAAACTTTATAAGACAGATAATGGTAATAATGGAAGAGGAGGCGCTGCCAATACAAATGGTTTTGGTTATGCGAAAGGCATAGAATTTTTCTGGCGTGATAAAAAAACCATTAAGAATGTTGACTACTGGATATCTTATTCTTACCTGGATACAAAAAGGGATTACCTGAATTTTCCCGGAGAAATAGAACCATCTTTTGCAGCCAGGCATACTGCTTCATTTGTATTTAAGCGTTTTGTATTGCCATGGAAAACCGGTTTTAATTTCAGTTACAACTTTGCTACCGGAAGGCCATATTATAATATTGAGTATGACGATACGCAAAACAAGTTTGCCATTACAGACATTGGAAGAACCATCAATTATAACAGTATGAGTTTTAGTGTAAACTATTTGCCCAACCTTGGAAAAACGAATACAAAAACATTTGCGGTGTGGGTGTTAGGTATTAATAATGTGTTGGGCCAAAACCAGGTGTTTACTTATAATTATAATCATTACGGCAACAGGAAAGAGGCTGTAACACCACCAAGCAGGCGTTTTGTTTTCATCGGTTGTTTCTTAAGTTTTGGTACTGATAAAACACAGGAAGCGATCAACAATAATTTGTAATGCAACATGTAAAGGAAGCAGTTTGCGAAGTGTCAATAAAGGCAAAAAGAAAATCATACAAATCATATCAATCAAAATATAATCA
>JAZKGV010000229.1:0-5216 GCA_040385725.1 Bacteroidota bacterium
GGTCCACCAGCACCTGGTCGTTCCTGCTTCTGGCACTGTGAATTTTTTTTCCAACATCACCTAATTGCTTTGTCAGCATTAATTCGACTTGCGAATGAATATCCTCTACACCTTCATCCAACGTAAATGTTGAATCTATATTCTTATAGATACTTTGTAATTCCTTTACCAGTAAATCCTTTTCGCTATTCTCTAATAAACCAACCGAAGCCAACATGGTAACATGAGCGATAGAACCCAATACATCAAAAGGCGCTAATTGCAGATCAAGTTCACGATCATTACCAACAGTGAATTTTTCTACCGCAGCTAATGCAATTATATCTTTTTGCCAGAGCTTCATTACTGATTGGATTTAGCGTATTTAATTTTTTGTATCTCTTTAATAGATGTGCCAAAAACATATTTTGTTTTACCATCACTGCCGCCGGTAATTAATACTGCAACAACATTTCCCTTTGAATCGACAATTGGAGCGCCGCTGAAACCTGTCAGTACAACATCTGTTTCAATGATACAGTTGAGTACAGACCCTGCAGGATCATAACTGTCAAACACCACTTCATATATATTTTGCCTGCATGTTGACTGGCTGTAAGGGCAACCAATTAAATATAATTTATCTCCTTTTTCCGGCAAACTAAAATTGGGAGTGAGTGCCGTTGTGTTCGTTTTTAGGGTTGCAACTTCCAGCATCAAAATATCATTCTTCAGCGAATCATACAGCAGTTCTCCTGGTTTTACCAATACCGTATCCAATGATGACTTTACAGCAACTCTTGGAAACATGCGCCATTGAGCCAAATGTTTTTTTAATTCTGTTGTTTTAACCTCTGGTTCTATACCCATTGCAGGCCCCAATAGATGTTTTGCTGTAACTGCATATACTTTATTATTATAGTTTATTAAAAAACTGCTTGCACCTTCAAGTGTGGTTTTGTAGCCTTTGAACCGGGCATAGTTGGTCAATAATACCTGCTTGTTTGAAACCAGTTCGGAAACTGTTGTATTACTGATCGTGGCCGGGTATTTCTGCTGGGAAAAACAACTGGAAGCGGTCAAAACAAGGCATAATAAACCAAAATATTTTCTCATATAGTTTATAATATCTGTTCTACTAATTTAATGTACGTCCCTATCCCCTCCTCTATTTCTGAAAGATAGATAAATTCATCCGCAGTATGGCTCCTGGCACTATCACCAGGCCCCATTTTTAAAGTTGGGAAAGACATTAGCGCCTTGTCTGATGTTGTAGGTGAACCATAATATCCTTTACCTAATTTAATTCCAGCCTTTACCAGGATGTGGTCTAAAGGAATAGAAGTTGATTTCATCCTTGTTGTCCTTGGTTTGAATTCGCTTTTCAAATTGGCTTTCAGTTCAACCAGTATTTCGTCAAATGAATACAATTCATTCACCCTTACATCAATTACATACTTGCATTGAGAAGGAACAACATTGTGTTGCTTATTCTCTGTTTCAATAACTGTTGCGGTGAGCCTGCTTTCTCCGAGCAGTTCACTTACCTTTTCAAACTTTTTATTTCTTATCCAATTGATGTCATCCACTGCTTTGTACAATGCATTTTCTCCTTCGTTTCTTGCCGCATGGCCTGAGCGGCCATTAGCTATGCAATCAATCACCATCAACCCTCTCTCTGCAACAGCCATTTCCAGTTTGGTGGGTTCGCCAACAATACCATAATTGATATTACCCAGGTAAGGCAACACTAATTCAATTCCATTAACGCCACTTATTTCTTCCTCTGCACTGGCGGCAAACACCACATTATGTTTTGAATCCTGTACATCATAGAAGTATAAGAAAGTCGCTATCAGTGAAACCAAACAACCTCCTGCATCATTACTTCCCAATCCAAATAATTTCCCGTCTTTTTCAACCGGTGTAAAAGGATCGAGTGTATAACCTTTGTTTGGCTTTACTGTATCATGGTGAGAATTCAATAACACAGAAGGTTTTGACGCATCATAATATTTATTCTTAGCATAAATATTGTTGCCTACTCTTGCATGTTCCACTCCTCTTGCTGCAAAAAAATTCATCAATATTTCTGCTGTATCATTTTCCTCCTTTGAAAAAGAAGGAGTTGATATCAGTTGTCTGAGCAGATCAACCGCATCTGTATATAATTTTTTATCGAATGTCATTTTATTAAGGTTCCTTTCGTGGTTTCGGTAAGGTTTTGCAACAGGTCATCAGCGTGGCCGATCAATACTTCATGTACACCATTATCTATAGCTGCAAAAGCATTATCAATTTTTGGAATGATGCCGTCGAATAATTTCTTCTCTTCCAGCAATTGTTGATATTTTTCTTTTGTAATGAGGTTGACAACAGAATTATCATCTTCCACATCTGTCAGTATTCCTTTCTTTTCAAAACAATAGATCAATCTTACATCATAATACTTTGATAAAGCAATAGCTAACGAAGAAGCAATGGTATCAGCATTGGTATTGAGTATTTGCCCTTTTCCATCATGTGTAAGTGGCGCAATAACAGGCGTGATATTTTGCTGCAATAAAACATTCAACACATCAGCATTTACGCTACCTGTTTTTATATCACCAGCAAAACCATAGTCAATATCTTTTACCGGCCTTTTACTTGCAGGAATGATATTGGCATCTGCACCAGTCAATCCAATGGCATTGCAATTCAATGATTGCAATTGTGCAACAATCTTTTTATTCACTAATCCACCATACACCATTGTTACTAAATCAATCGTTGCTTGATCAGTTATCCTTCTACCGTTAATATATTTTGATTCAATTCCTAACTGGTCACCAATTTTTGTTGCAATTTTTCCCCCGCCATGTATCAATATCTTCTTAGCGCCTGCAGAAGCAAATGATGACAGGAATTGATGCAACGCATTTTCGTTATCAATAACATTTCCACCAATCTTTATGACGAAGAGTTTATCCATTTCTATTTTGGCTTTTGCACAACCGCTGACGGGGTTTGTAAGCGTTTATTTATTTTTCAGAATCTCAGCCAATACAGCCTGTGCTGCCCATACCCTGTTACTTGCCTGTTGCGTAACAATGCTGTTTACACTATCCAATACCTCATCACTTAGTTCCACATTTCTTCTTACCGGAAGACAGTGCATCACTTTCGCATTGTTTGTTAATTTCAATTTATTCATTGTAAGCATCCACGATGGATCGTTGGTATATATCCTTCCGTAATCTTTAACTGTACTCCAGTTTTTTACATACACAAAATCTGCATCTTTCAATGCTTCATCCTGGTTCTGTGTTATCGTTGCTCCCTTTGTAAACTGTTCATCCAGTTCATAATCTTCAGGATGTGTAATTACAAAATCTGCTTCACCCCATGTATTTACCCATTGAGAAATTGAATTGGGAACACATTGTGGCAAAGGCTTGATATGAGGTGCCCACGTCAATACTATTTTCGGTCTCTTATTTTTTGAATTTTCATTAATGGTAAGAATATCGGTCAATGATTGCAATGGATGCAGTGTTGCACTTTCTAAACTTACGATTGGAACACCAGCATATTTTATAAAGGCATTCATTACTTCTTCGCTGTAATCGTCTGCCTTATTTTTTAACGTGGGGAAAGCACGAATACAAAGCATATCAAAATAGTTTCCGAGTATTGGTGCTGCATCTTTTACATGCTCCACGGTATTGCCACTCATAATAGCACCTTCTTCAAATTCCATTGCCCAGCCTTCCTTGTCAACATTGAATACAACTGTTTCAATGCCGAGATTAGAAGCTGCCACTTGCGTACTAAGTCTGGTACGTAATGATGGGTTTAAAAACAATAATCCAATTCTTTTACCTGCACCCAATGTTTTGTCTACAAAAGGATTTGCTTTATATGCAAGTGCTTTTGCAACCAATGCATTAATATCAGCTACATCTTTAACGGAAATAAAATTTTTCATGCCCCTGTCCCCTTAAGGGGAACTTAGATTTTTAATTTATAATAAAATAAGAACCATTTCAATTCTAAAAGAGCCAAAGTTCCCCCTTTAGGGGGCGGAGGGGGTTTCAAGTTCTGTTTTAATCGCCTCCAAAAAAATATCTGCTTCTGCTTTACTAATATTTAACGCCGGCAGCAATCTTATCACATTTGGTTTTGCTTCACCGGTAAATATTTTATGTTTGAATAGCAAATTTTTCTTTACTTCTTTTAATTCTTCCGGTAGCTCTATTCCAATCATCAATCCACGGCCACGTACTTCTTTTATTTTGGGAAGTTTTTTTAATTCTTCCATTAAATAATCACCAACTACTTCAGCATTCTTTATCAAATTGTCTTTCTCTATTACTTCCAGCACAGCTAACGCTGCCGCACAAGCCAGGTGATTTCCACCGAAAGTAGTACCCAGCATAAAATGCTTTGGTTGAATCTTTAGTGCAATGGAAATGCCTGCAACAGGAAAGCCATTACCCATTCCTTTCGCCATTGTATAAATATCTGCATTCACACCACTAAAATCATGTGAATAAAATTTACCGCTTCTTCCATAACCACACTGCACCGAATCTGCAATGAACACTGCATTGTATTCATCACAAAGGCTTCTGATTTTTTGCAGAAAAGAATTGGAAGCAACATTAATTCCACCAACTCCCTGTATGCCTTCAATTATAACAGATGAAATATCTTCCTTCTTAAACGCTTCTTCTAAAACCGCTTCATTATTAAAAGGAAGGAAAATAATATTATCCGTTTGATTAACCGGTGCGACAATATTTGGGTTGTCTGTTGCAGCCACCGCTAAAGAGGTTCTGCCATGAAATGCTTTTTTAAAAGCGATCACTTTCTTTCTTCCATTATAAAATGAAGCCAGTTTCAAAGCATTCTCATTTGCTTCTGCACCGGAACTGCACAGGAACAACTGGTAATCTTCTTTACCTGAAACCCTTCCCAGTTTTTCAGCCAGCTCAACCTGCAAAGGAATTTTTATAGAGTTTGAATAGAAACCAACTTTACGCAACTGGTCTTCCAAACGTTTTACATAATGTGGATTTGTATGGCCAATTGATATGACTGCATGGCCACCGTACATGTCCAGGTATTTTTGTCCTTTATCATCCCAAACATAGGAGCCTTCGGCTTTTACAATGGCGATGTCGTTAAGAGGATATACGTCGAAAAGTTTCATGCCCCTGTCCCCTAAAGGGGAACTTAGATTTTTAGTTTAT
>JAZKGV010000230.1:0-1622 GCA_040385725.1 Bacteroidota bacterium
CATAAAATAGGAGCACCGCTTTGTGTTTTCTTTCCGCTTACTGCCCAGTTATTGCTCCCGTTGTCTTTATCAGGCAATTCCCTGCTTAGCGCCAGCAGGTCTTTATTGTTGCTGTAAAGAGAATCTGCATTGGCAGGTTTTTTCACCGGCACTTTTGGTGCAGTATAAATTGTTCCCTTTGGTATGATGGGATCAAGTGAATCCTGTATCGCTGGAAACAACAGATCGAAGTAATCTTTGCTTAAAGAGTTTTTGGCATTGGTCATTTCAAAATCATTGTCGTAACCTGCCAGGTCGTAACTCATGTATTTTAAGAACAAAGCAGTTTTTAAATTACTCCAGGCCTCTGGTTTATAACCGATCAGTTTATATTCTATTGGATATTGGCTTTCTGATAATGAATTGATATAAGCATTTACACCGGCAGTATAATTATCACACATTGCTTTTGTGTCCGGGTCTGCTTCCATTTCTTTTAATGACTGTTCGGCGGCATAACCCATTCCCAGCCTTCGGAATTCCCTGTCGTGGAGTAATGCTTTGCTGCCTACAATTTCACTTGCCCTGCCGGCAGCAGCATGTGTCTGCAGTTCCATCTGCCACAGCCTGAATTTTGCATGAAGAAAACCTTGAACAAAATAGGCATCGTTTTCCTGCTCTGCAAAAATGTGCGGCACCAGGCGTTCGTCATAATATACATCCACTTTTCCTTTCAAACCCGGAAATGACATTTCGCCGCCAAAATCATTATCCTCCTTTTCAGCATTTTGCCAAAAGCCATGTTGTGGGCTGAGGAATTTGCCAAATGGTGGCGCATTGTTACCTCCTATTTTCAGGCTGGTATTTAAAACCAATACAAGTGTAATTGTAATGGCTGAAGAAATGATTAGCGGCAAGATTCTCATAGCAAAAATTAAGGGTGTAATTTAAGTAAAAAGCCAATGGCTATGATAAATTCTGCTATGAATTAAAAAAAGCGTTTTGTAGCTTTATAAGCGTAAGCCCTGTGTAAATTATTATTTACATAAAAACCATCAACATGAAAAAGATAATCATCTTTTTATTTGCCATTTGTATTACTTCCGGCATTACTGCCCAAAAGAAAACTTTCATGCGTATATATGATTTGCAGGGAAAAAAAATTGCCAAGGGTTATTTTGCCGGCACTACAGACAGCACTGTACTGCTTTTAAAAGAAGGTACAATTACGCCGGTTCCTGTTTTATCTATCAAATCTATCAAAACCAAAAGAAGTGTTGGGCACACAGTACTTGTATGTGGTGGTATTGCTGCGGTTACAATGGGCGTTTTAAGTTTGGCAATTCTTGGTACTGATGATTTTTTTGAACCCATTTCTAAAGAAGAAATTTTTGTAACCGGCTTTGCCAGTGGTGCAGGCGGAGGTACACTTATTGGGGCTATTGCCGGTAGTTTAAAAAAATCGCAGGAATTTAAAATTGATGGCAAGCAGGAAAACTGGCAACAACAGAAAATTCTTATTGATAAAGTACCTGTTTTTAACCCAACACCTGCGGCTGAAATAAATGTGCCTGCTTATTAAACATGAATTCTTATTCGCTAAACCATCAACATGAAAAAGATAATCATCTTTTTATTTGCCA
>JAZKGV010000231.1:0-10616 GCA_040385725.1 Bacteroidota bacterium
TTGATATGATTATTGGAGTTTTAAAGTTGAAAGGGATAAAATGAAAAAAATAGAAATAAGGACTACTGCAAAGAAATTGCTGGCAGATGTATATACACCTGTTGGTATTTATCTCCGTTTAAGAGATAGGTTCAGGGATACTATTTTACTGGAGAGTGCAGATTCACATGCGGGCGAAAACAGCTATTCAATTATCGGTATCAATGCCATTGCAGGAATTGAAATAAGAACAAAGGAGGTAATAGAATTTAAATTACCTGGCCAGGTGCCTGAAAAAATTGCTGTTAAAAATGCGTCTGAAGTTCCTGAACAGTTATGGAGTTTTATGCAGCGCTTTGAAGCAGTACCGGTAGAAAAACCAATAAATATTGCACAAGGCCTGTATGGTTATACCACATATGATGCAGTCCAATTCTTCGACACTATAAAACTGAAGAACGGCCAACAACCAACGGCCAGCGACCAACGGGCAATTCCCTTAATGCGCTACCGTCTTTACCAATATGTGATCATCATCAATCATTTTAAAGATGAACTTTACATCTGTGAAAACCAGGTTGAAGGAATAGAAAGTGAACTAACGGTTGTGGAGAGCCTTATTAAAAGCCGGGACGTGCCAACGTTTCCATTTAGTGTTGCAGGAGAAGAAACTTCTAATCTTACCAATGAAGAATATCTGGAAATGGTAAAGAAAGGAATTGCCAGTTGCAACAGGGGAGATGTTTTCCAGATTGTATTAAGCCGCAGGTTTCAGCAATCATTTACGGGAGATGAGTTTAACGTGTACAGGGCATTGCGTAGCATCAATCCCAGCCCGTATTTATTTTATTTTGATTATGGAGATTATAAACTCATGGGTTCATCACCCGAAAGCCAGTTAATAGTGAATAATGGTGTTGCTATTGTTCATCCCATAGCAGGAACTTTTAAAAGGACTGGCAATGACGAAACAGATAAACAATTGGCTATCGAATTGGAAAAAGATGAAAAGGAAAATGCGGAACATGTGATGCTGGTTGACCTTGCAAGAAATGACTTAAGCCGTATGTGCAGCCATGTGGAAGTAAGTGAGTTTAAAAAAGTAAATTATTACTCTCATGTCATTCATTTGGTGAGTGAAGTAAAAGGAAAAGTGGTTGCAGGAAGCAATCCATTTAAAATGCTGGCAGTAAGTTTTCCTGCAGGCACTTTGAGTGGTGCACCAAAATTTAAAGCCATGCAGTTAATAGATGAATATGAATCAACCGTCAGAAGCTATTACGGCGGCGCTATTGGTAGTATTGGTTTTGATGGAAGTTGCAATCATGCGATCATGATAAGAACATTTTTGGCAAAGAATAATACCTTGATCTGCCAGGCTGGTGCAGGTATTGTGTCTGTAAGTAAGCCGGAAAGTGAATTGCAGGAAGTAAACAATAAATTAAATGCGTTGAAACAGGCCATTGTGTTGGCTCAAAATATTTAAGTAATTCATAGTGATTGTTCATGTGCTGCGTTAATGCTCGGAACAATTAACTATTAACAATTAACTATACAAAATGAAAATCCTTGTTTTTGATAATTATGATTCCTTTACTTACAACCTTGTTCATTTGGTGGAGAAGATAATTGATGATAAAGTGGATGTGTTCCGCAATGATGAAATGGCGCTGGAAAAAGTAAAGGAGTATGATAAAATAATTTTATCTCCCGGCCCGGGCATTCCTTCTGAAGCTGGTTTGTTATTGAGTTTGATAAAAGAATATGCAGCTACAAAATGTATTCTCGGAGTTTGTCTTGGTCACCAGGCAATAGGAGAGGCTTTCGGTGGTCAACTTACCAATTTGGATAAGGTTTATCATGGAGTTGCAACGCCGATAAAAATACTAAATCCTGCATCACAAATTCTAAAAGGCTTTGGTGATACCATCGATGTAGGAAGGTATCATAGCTGGATCGTATCCAAAGAAAATTTCCCATCTGCTGAGTTGGAAATAACTGCAGAAGATGATAATGGATATATCATGGCGATGCAGCATAAGAAGTATGATGTACAGGGAGTGCAATTTCACCCGGAAAGTGTATTGACACCAGGTGGAGAGCGGATGATGAGAAACTGGTTAGGGAAGTGATGCCCATAAATCCCCTAAAGGGGACTTTGGCAATTTTAAATTATAAGCACTAAACCTTTTGAATAAAGAAAAGAACTTTTTAAACTAATACTCTGAAGCCCCTTTAGGGGTTTGGGGCGAAACAAGTGGCATGAAAAAAATATTGAACTTTCTATTTGAACACAAAACACTTTCCTCCGCACAGGCAAAGGAAGTATTGCTTAATATCTCCAAAGGCATCTACAATGAAAGTGAAATAGCATCCTTCATCACGGTGTATTTAATGCGTAGCATTACCATTGAAGAATTGCAGGGCTTTAGAGATGCATTGTTGGAGTTGTGTGTGCCGGTTGATTTAAACGGGCATGAAGTAACGGATATTGTTGGGACAGGAGGTGATGGAAAAAATACGTTCAACATTTCAACTCTGAGTTGTTTCATCGTGGCAGGTACAGGAAATAAAGTTGCCAAGCATGGGAACTATGGGGCATCATCCATTAGTGGCAGCAGCAATGTGATGGAGCAGTTGGGGTATAAATTCAAGAACAGCAATGACGAACTGAAGAAAGAAATTGAAACCGCAGGCATTTGTTTTTTACATGCGCCGATGTTTCATCCTGCCTTAAAAGTGGTGGGGCCAATAAGAAAAAATTTAGGTGTACGCACTTTTTTTAATATGCTTGGACCAATGGTAAATCCTGCTTTTCCAAAGCACCAGTTGGTGGGTGTGTATAATTTAGAAATGGCAAGAATTTATAATTACCTCTTGCAGCAAACAGATAAAAACTTTACCATCATTCATAGCCTGGATGGATACGACGAGATTTCTTTAACGGGCGATACAAAAGTCATCACCAATAAAGGCGAACAGATCTTATCTGCTGAAACATTGGGAAAAAGAACAGTGAGCGCTATTGATATTCATGGTGGCGATACAGTAGAAGATGCTGCAAAGATTTTTATCAATATTTTAAAAGGTAATGGCACATTTGCACAAAATGCGGTGGTGCTGGCTAATTCTGCCATGGCTTTACAATGTATTGGCAAATACAAAAGCTATGAAGAGTGTTACCAGGTGGCGGTGGAAAGTTTAGAAAGTGGAAAGGCATTGGAAGCGCTGAATAAATTAGTGTCTTAAGGTGGGAATTGAAAATTGAAAGTGATAAGCAGGTATGAATATTCTTGATAAAATAATTGAACATAAAAAAACAGAAGTTGCTCTTGTAAAACAAAAGCAATCAGAAACTGCATTGAAACAAATGCCCGGCTTCAACCGTCAAATATTTTCTTTAAAACAATTCTTGTTAGATGAAACAAAAACCGGCATCATTGCAGAATTTAAAAGACAATCACCATCTAAAGGAATTATCAATGGAACTGCGGATGTGGTTGAGGTAACAAAAGCATACACAGAAAATGGCGCAAGCTGCTTATCTGTTTTAACTGATGAATATTTTTTTGGTGGCACAAATGCTGATCTGCAGAAAGCAAGGATCAATAACATTCCTATTCTAAGGAAAGATTTTATTATTGACGAGTATCAGATACTGGAGGCGAGGGCAATAGGAGCAGACGTGATCTTATTAATTGCGGCCTGCCTTTCACCGGAAAGGGTAAAAGAACTGGCACTGTATGCAAAAAGTCTTGGCCTGGAAGTATTGCTTGAAATACACAATGAAGAAGAGCTACAGCATATTTGTGATGCAACAGAAATAGTTGGTGTAAACAACCGTGACTTAAAAACATTTACTGTTGATATCAACCACTCTATTGAACTCAGTAAAAAAATACCAGCCGATAAGATAAAAATTGCAGAGAGTGGTATCAATGATGTAGAAACAATTTGTACCTTCCGCAATGCAGGCTTCAAAGGTTTTTTAATTGGAGAAAACTTTATGAAACAACCTGACCCAACGATTGCTTTTGCTGACTTTGTAAAACACTTAAAAGCAAAAGTTACATGAGAGTAAAAGTTTGCGGTATTGCCGATGAAGAACAATTGAAAAAATTGAGTGAGGCCGGTGCCACTTTTGGCGGATTGATCTATTATCCTAAATCGCCGAGGTATGCCTTGCGCCACATGACCACCAGCCAGATAAAAAAAGTGAATGATGTAAATAAAGTAGGTGTGTTTGTAAACGCCACTATCGAGGAAGTGCTGCACATGGTGGATGAATGCAGGTTGCATATGGTGCAATTGCATGGTGACGAAAGCCCACGCTATTGTGAAAAAATTGCCGATTATATTTCTGTGGTAAAAGCATTTCGTGTGAGTGAGACAGACAATATTGGCTGGCGCATACAGGAGTACATGGGTGTGTGTGATATGTTTTTGTTTGATACGGAAGGTGCTGGCTATGGCGGCACCGGAAAAAAATTCAATTGGGATAAATTAAAAAATGTACAGGTGGGCAAACCATATTTTTTGAGTGGAGGAATTGAACCAGCAGATGCTGAAAAACTAAAAGAGTTTGCAGCACAACCGGAAGCAAAAGCATTGTTTGCTGTTGACATCAACAGTAAGTTTGAAACAAGTCCGGGCGTTAAGGATTTAGAAAAAGTAAAAACATTTATACAGTCGTTACAATAAAAAACAATTATGAATATTAAAGTTTGTGGTATTACCCAATTAAAACAATTACAGCAGTTAGATGGATTGAGCATTGACTTTGCAGGACTGGATTTTCAACCCGGCTCAGAGCGTTTTCTTGCTGATAAGATTTCTTCAGAAGAACTGAAAGAATCTGATTTTGACATTAAAAAAACCGGCATTTTTAAAGATGCTGAAATGATCGACATGCTGGATGCCATTGATAATTATGGCCTGGATGTGATCCAGTTGAATGGCAATGAAAACACAGAAGTGTGTGCCGACCTTTCTGAAGAAGTGGAAGTGATAAAGACATTCCAGCTTGGTGATGGCAAAGTGGATATAGATGAAATGGTGGCCGAATATGATGAAGTGTGCGATTATTATTTATTTGAAAACACTGCCAAAAAATTCGACTGGAAAATAATTGCCAAAGCAAAAATAGAAAAGCCATTTTTCATCAGTGGTGTTATCAGTGTGGAAGATGCGGCGGCGATAAAAAAAATAAAGCATCCTGATTTTTACGGTATCAATATCAACAGCCAGTTTGAAAAAGAGCCCGGTGTAAAAGACATGGGATTGATATTGCAGTTGAAGAAGGCATTGGGTTGGTAGTTTAATTGTTATATGGCTGTATGGCTAAATTGTTTTTAGAGTTCACGTATTTTAAATGCTTTTCAACAATTCAACAATTTAACAATCTAGCAATTGAACAATGCTAATTAGAATCGCAACAGAACAAGACCTGCCAGCCATGCTGGAAATATACAATGACATCATTGCAAACACAACCGCAGTGTGGCATTACGAACCACATACTTTGCAAATGCGTAAAGAATGGTTTGAGCAACGAAAGCAACAGGGCTTTCCAATTTTTGTTGCGGAAGAAGATGAAAAGATTTTAGGCTTCAGCACATTTGGTTCTTTCCGTCCCTGGCCGGGCTATAGTAAAACGGTAGAGAACTCTGTATATGTGGCTGCAGACAGCCGGGGCAAAGGTGTGGCTAAATTGTTATTGCCCCCATTGATTGATGCAGCAAAACAGTTGGGTATTCATGCGATTGTTGCCGGTATAGATGCAGACAACGATATCAGTATTGCCCTGCATAAAAAATTTGGCTTTGAAGAAGTGGCGCATTTTAAACAGGTGGGATGGAAGTTTGGAAGATGGCTGGATTTGAAGTTTTTGGAGTTGATTGTGCCCCCTCCGCCCCCTGAAGGGGGAACTTGAAAGAGTTCAATGTTTTAGAGTTTTTACTGAGTTGCATAGCTCTACTTTAATATTTGAAAAGGTTGTAT
Organism: Bacteroidota bacterium; assembly: GCA_040385725.1. Lineage (GTDB taxonomy): Bacteria > Bacteroidota > Bacteroidia > Chitinophagales > Chitinophagaceae > Ferruginibacter. Next base: position 5,980 of record JAZKGV010000231.1, read on the forward strand.
TTGGAATTTAGCCCCGGAGGGGCGATATATTGGTAGCGGCGGGTGAAACCCGTCGTGATGTGTAAATGTTTTCGACGGGTAACCCCGGAGGGGTTGAATATGATCAAGGATGGGTGAAATACACGAAACATAGTAGGTGAAAAAAGAATAAACCGTACAAGAGTGCGACGCAACGATGTTAAATAGAATTACAAATGATGGCAACAAAAGAAAATAATTTCACAGTCAACGAACAGGGTTATTATGGCCAGTTCGGTGGTGCATACATTCCTGAAATGTTGTACCCGAATGTGAAAGAGCTACAGGAGAAGTATTTAAAAATAATGAATGAACCTTCTTTCAAAGAAGAGTTTGAATTATTGTTAAAAGATTATGTCGGCAGGCCAACACCATTGTTCTTTGCAGCAAGGCTGAGTGAAAAGCATAACACAAATATTTATCTAAAGAGAGAAGACCTGTGCCATACCGGTGCACATAAGATCAACAATACCATTGGGCAAATTTTATTAGCGCAACGTCTGGGTAAAAAAAGGATCATTGCCGAAACAGGCGCAGGGCAGCATGGCGTGGCCACCGCAACAGTGTGTGCATTAAAAGGTATGCAGTGCATTGTGTACATGGGCGAAAAAGATATTGAACGGCAGGCACCAAATGTAGCAAGAATGAAAATGCTGGGTGCAACAGTGATACCTGCTACCAGCGGCAGCAAGACATTGAAAGATGCAACAAATGAAGCGATAAGAGACTGGATAAATAATCCGGTTGATACACATTATATCATTGGCAGTGTGGTGGGGCCACATCCTTATCCTGATATGGTGGCAAGGTTTCAAAGCATCATCAGCGAAGAAATAAAAAAACAATTGCTGGAAAAAACAGGCAGTGACTTACCAACACATGTACTGGCTTGTGTGGGTGGTGGCAGCAATGCAGCCGGAGCTTTTTATCATTTCCTAAACAATAAGGAGGTTAGCTTAGTGGCGGTGGAAGCAGCAGGTTGTGGTATTGACAGTGGCATGAGTGCAGCTACCACGCAGTTAGGCACACCGGGCATTTTGCATGGCAGTAAAAGTTTATTAATGCAAACGGCAGATGGCCAGGTGGTAGAACCACACAGCATTTCAGCAGGATTGGATTATCCAGGCATTGGCCCGTTGCATGCACATTTATATAAAAGTGGCAGAGGTATTTTTATGAGTGCAACGGATGACGAAGCATTGCAGGCTGCTTTCGAAGTCAGCAAACTGGAAGGTATTATTCCTGCATTGGAAACAGCCCATGCTTTTTCTGTATTGAATAAAATGAAGTTTAATAAAAATGATGTGGTGGTGATCTGTTTAAGTGGGAGAGGAGATAAGGATCTGGCAACCTACATGAAATATATATAAACATGAAATACATTTCTTTATTCTTTTTAGTTGCGGTTGTTTGTTCCTGTAACAACAATGAGTCTTTCATCAATCATAATGTGGAGTACAAAAAAATTGGTGACTGTTCTGCTGGTGAAAAAACGATTAACATGACAAGCAATATTGCTGGCGAACGTTATCAATTTGAAGCCTGTCTCAATTCCAACTTTGCTGGAGATGCTTACACAGTGGAAAGAAAAAACGACAGCCTGGTGGTTTCTTTTCAAAGAGTAGATGGAGAGAAAGCAGCTTTTGAGATCACATTGGATATAGATGCATTTCCGGTGTATGATCATATTGTGATTGATGGGCATGAAGCAATAGAGATTAAACATGTTGAGAAATAAACCACACAAATGAGCCGCCTCCAACAACTCTTCCAGGATAAAAACAGATCCGTTCTCAATGTGTACTGCACTGCAGGTTATCCTCAATTGGATTCTACTATAGAAGTAATGAAAGCACTACAGGCAAACGGTGCAAATATTATCGAACTCGGTATGCCTTACAGCGATCCATTAGCTGATGGCCCGGTTATACAGCAGAGCAATATGATAGCATTATCAAATGGTATCACCATTGCAAAGCTCTTTGAACAATTAAAAGATTGTAGAAAGGAAATTTCCATTCCTGTTATTTTAATGGGCTACATGAACCCGGTGTTGCAATATGGTTTTGAAAAGTTTTGTACAGATGCTGCGGCAGTTGGCATTGATGGGTTAATATTACCCGACCTTCCCCAATATGAATTTGAAACAGAATATGGAGCTGCGATAAAAAAGTATGGGCTCGATTTTATTTTTCTCATCACACCTGAAACCAGCGAAGAAAGAATTAAAAAAATTGATGAATTAAGTAGCGGCTTTATCTACGCTGTTTCCTCGTCTTCCACCACAGGCAACAACAAAGCGATTGAAGACCAGGCTGAATATTTTAAAAAGCTCCAGTCCATGAATTTGAAAAACCCAATACTGGTGGGCTTTGGCATTAAAGACAAACAAACCTTTCAGGCTGCCTGCCAGTACAGCAATGGCGCCATTATAGGTAGCGCTTTTATAAAAGCACTGGAAAAATCAACCGATGTTGCCGTTACCACAAAAGAATTCTTAAAATCCATCACCGGCTAAAGCATTATACTCAAAATGGCTAAATTGCAGTATTAAAATTCAGCGATGAAAAAAGTAATACTTATTGGCTTATTATTTCCGGCCCTTGTGTATGCACAAAAAAAGACTGTTGCAAAGTCAAAAACAAAAGCAACTGTAGTTGCGCCGGCATCCGGAAAGGCTGATGGTTTTACCATTACCGGGGAAATAACCGGTTTTGCAGATGGTACCAAAATAGCGTTATTAAATGGTACCACCGGGCAGCCCGAGCAACAGGGTGGTATTTATCAAAATAAATTTTCATTTAAGGGCAAATTAGATAAGCCTGCATTTAAGATAATACTTGTTGATAATAAGCCGCCTTATCTCACCATATTCTTGGATAACAGTGATGTAAAAGTTGCTGGTACTAAAGAAGCATTAGATAAGGCCGCTGTCAGTGGTTCTGCATCCAACAATGATTTTTATAAACTCAATACGCTGCTTGCTCCGTATCAGCCTTACTTTAGTGAAAACTCCCCGGCAGATGAAAATGGGAAAGCGGCTGCTAAGCAAACCATCGAAAATTTTGTACAACAAAATACAGCCTCTTATATTTCTCCTTTAGCGGTCATTCGTTATATGCAGGTAAGCGACGATGTGATGAAAGCAGATCAGCTATTTAATTCTTTACATGCAGATGTCCGCAGCAGCGATCTGGGCAATTACTTAACACAACAATTGTCTGAAGCAAAAGTAAATGCTATTGGCACAGTGATGCCAGACTTTACACAGGCCGATACAACAGGCAAACCAATTGCACTTTCTTCTTTCCGTGGCAAATATGTGCTGGTTGATTTTTGGGCAAGCTGGTGCAGGCCCTGCAGAATGGAAAACCCTAATGTGGTAGCCAACTATCAAAAATTCAAAGACAAGAATTTTACTGTACTTGGCATTTCACTTGACAAAACAAAACCAGCCTGGGTAGAAGCCATCAACGCAGACAATCTTACATGGACACATCTTAGTGATCTGCAATTCTGGAGCAATGCAGTAGCGCAGCAATTTAAAATCTCAAGTATTCCACAAAACTTTTTAATTGGCCCGGATGGAAAGATCATCGCTAAAAATCTTCGTGGCCCTGCATTAGAAAGAAAATTGGAACAACTGCTGAAATAATTCTTTTGAGCAAACATCTTTTCATTTAGGAACCTTATTCAAGTAAATTCTCTTAGTAGAAAAGAACCAGCGATTTGATGAAAGGTACCCGGCTGGGTTGATTCTTTTATAATTTAGCCTGTCTTTACATTCCGGACTCACTTCTTTTTGGTCATACTCAATTTGCTTGCTTATGAAATACCTTTTCAAGTCCTTTATATGCTGCTTTTTATTGATTGCTGTTGTAAACAATACAATGGCACAAAGCAATGCAACTGCAGAAGAATATATCCGCCTGGCTGAAAATTATAAAAATGCATCAAAGCCCGACAGTGCGGTAGCTTTGTATGAAAAAGCCGCTACTGAGTTTGAAAGAGCAGGGGAAAACGAAAAAGTTGCAGATGCTTATAATCAAATGGGGAGCATTCTTGCAAGACAGGATAAATTTGATTCTGCAAAACTATTTCTTCAGAAAGCATTATCTATTTGCCTTTCACTACAGGATACAAACACATTGACAATTGCCAGGACTTATATTACATTGGGAGTAGTGTATGCTGCGGAAGATAACTTTACTCAATCACTCGTTTATCATAATAGAGCCCTTGACATCCGTTTAATGAAACTTGGAGAAGATAACAGCGAAGTAGCAACCAGTTATGGAAATATTGGCAATGTGTATTTGCGGAGCCGAAATTTTGAAAACTCTTTGACGGCACATTTAAAAGCCATGCATATTCGGGAGATGCTTTTTGGTAAGAACAGCAGCGAAATTATTCAGAGTTATTCGGGCCTCGGTAATGTGTACCGGGAGATGAAGCAATACGATTTATCATTGCAATATTTTGAAAAAGGAATTATTGTATTTGATAACGATGAATGGGTACATCAATATGATTTTTTATCTGAATTAACTTCTGTTGCCGCTGAGGCGGCATATTTATCCGGTGAGTATGAAAAAGTGGACAAACATGTACAATCGATC
>JAZKGV010000232.1:0-2582 GCA_040385725.1 Bacteroidota bacterium
CTTTTTTACAGGGATAGTGTACCTGATCTGTTATTAAGCGTTCATCTCAATTCCTCCGAAGATCCTTTCCGGGCAGGCGGCACCAGTACTTACTACCGCTATATTGGTTTTAAACCTTTAAGCCTTGCTATTTATAAAAGGATGCTTGAACTTGGGTTAAAAGAATATGGAAACACAGGGAGCTTCAACTTTATGCTCAACAGTCCCATTGAATATCCCAATGCGTTAATAGAAACATTATTCATCAGTAACCTGGAAGAAGAAACAAAAATTCTTGACCCTGAATTCCAGCAGCAGATGGTGGATAAGATCGTGTTGGGATTGAAGGATTTTTTAGACAATTGTAAATAAAATTCCTGCTGTTTTTATCTGTATATTTATCATGTAAAAATGAAATAATGCTCACAAAAAAAGAAGTATTGAAAACGATTAAGGATTTACCTGAACAATTTGAAGCCGAAGAGGCAATAGAGAAAATTGTTTTGCTTCACAAAATTCAAATTGGTCTTAAACAATCAGAAGAGGGTAAAGTAATTTCAGAAGAACAGGTAAAGAAAAGGCTTTCTAAATGGCTACGGTAAAATACACTTTACAAGCTTCAAAAGACCTGGAGGAAATTGCTGAATATATTTCTCATGATTCACAGTATTATGCAGGTCTTCAAATCATACGCATTTTAGAACGGGTAAAACAACTTCATTCAAATCAAAATATTGGCAGGGTTGTGCCTGAAGCCGGAATTAAATCTGTAAGAGAATTGATTGAAGGAAATTACAGGATCATCTACAGAATAATAAACACACATACAATTCACATTCTCACAGTTTTTCATTCAAAACGAAATCTTACTTCTTCGATAGTAAAAAACATTATAAAGAAATCAAAATAAGCATGCCCAACCTGGTAAAAGAATTTAACGACTACCGAACCAAAATGAACGAGGTGATCTTAAATAAAGACAACCTTGTTATCAAACGCCTTTGGAATTTAGATACCAATACATATGCAGAAGGTGCCCTGGATATCAAAACCAAAGAACTGCTTGGCCTGGTTGCCAGCATGGTGCTGCGTTGCGATGATTGCATAAAATATCACCTTGGCAAAGCCCACGAACTGGGTGTAACTACAGAACAGGTGTATGAAGTATTTGCCGTGGCCAATATTGTTGGAGGTACCATCGTTATACCTCATACAAGAAGAGCCGCCGAATATTGGGAGGAATTGATCAATCCATGACAACGATTGCATGATTTTTAACAGGCAATCAATCAGCCTGTTGGTATTTTTTTCACCTTCAATCTGTAACTTTACTTTTTTAATAACGAAGCTATATGAGTGATACAATAACAGCTAGTCCGGCCCAGCCACTAACCGCAAAAGATTTTGTAACCGACCAGGAAGTACGCTGGTGCCCCGGTTGCGGTGATTATTCCATTTTGGCACAGGTGCAAAAAGTGATGCCCACGCTTGGTATTCCAAGAGAAAATATTGTGATCGTATCGGGTATTGGCTGCAGCAGCCGCTTTCCGTATTACATGAACACTTACGGAATGCACAGTATTCACGGAAGGGCAACAGCAGTGGCCAGTGGCTTGAAAGCTGCAAGGCCTGAGTTGAGTGTATGGATCGTAAGTGGTGATGGCGATAGCATGAGTATCGGCGGTAACCATACCATTCATTTACTAAGAAGAAATTTTGATGTGAACCTGCTGGTGTTTAACAACCAGATATATGGCTTAACAAAGGGCCAGTATTCACCTACTTCAGAAGAAAATAAAGTAACCAAGTCAACCCCTTTTGGAAGTATCGACCATCCGTTTAATCCACTGGCGCTTGCCATGGGGGCAGATGCAAGTTTTGTTGCAAGAACGATGGACAGGGATCCTAAACATTTGCAGGCGATGTTGCTGAGGGCGCAGGCACATAAAGGCACTTCTTTCTTAGAGATATATCAAAACTGCAACATCTTTAATGATGGCGCATTTGAAGTGTTTACAGAAAAATCAACCAAGGCAGAAGAAATATTATTCCTTGAGCAAGGAAAGCCATTGGTGTTTGGCGCTACGGCAAATAAAGGCATTAAATTAGATGGCTTTAAACCAGTTGTTGTTGAAATTGGTAAAGACGCATCGCTTGAAGATCTATGGGTGCATGATGAAAGGGATTTTTACAAAGCACAGATATTGACCCGTATGTTTGATGATCCTAAATTGCAGGGACACTTGCCAAGGCCATTCGGTGTTTTCTTTGAAACAGACAGGGCTTGTTACGAAGATGGAATGAAACTGCAGATCGAAGATGTGATTGCTAAAAAGGGAAAAGGTGACCTGGATAAATTGTTGAAAGGAAATGAGACCTGGACCATCAGTTAATAAATATTTTAAAAATATCAGCGCCCTGTTGTAATTGCAACAGGGCGTTTTTTATTATTGTAGTTTTGAAAAAAGAAATCAATGGACTGGAACATACTTTTAATAGATGATGAGGAACAGTTGCGTAAACTACTTAGCCGAATTATACGGCTGGAGGGATTTACTGTAAATGAAGCTGCGCGAACATGGGCATGGGACGGAACGGGTGAT
>JAZKGV010000233.1:0-5474 GCA_040385725.1 Bacteroidota bacterium
AGCAGTGATGAGATAACGGATGTATTTGTACAGGATGACAGTACAAAAATATCGAGCCAGTTGCCTGCTAATATGGACAGGTCCAGCCAATACAGCCTTGCTGTAAATATTCCTGTTTCTATTGGTAAATGGTTGAACGCAAATATCAACTCCAGTGTGTATTATAATAAATACGCCAGTCAGTTACAGGGCGGCCGGTTACAAAATAATTTTACTTCCTGGGATTTGAATGTTACCAATTCTTTTATATTGGGTAATAAAGGATGGACTGCAGAGTTGAGTGCTTTTTATCAATCAAAGATGGCATGGGGACAATTCATCATTAAAAATCTTGCACAGGTATCGGCCGGCATACAAAAAGTATCAAGAAATAAAAAGTCGGTTTATAAAATTTCCGTAGCCGATATTTTTTCTACCAATCATATTGCTGTAATTGTACAATATCAAAACCAGGATTGGTTTACCGACCGCACATGGGATTCACAATTTGTTACACTCTCTTATAGTTACCGCTTTGGAAAAAACACGGTTGCAAAAGCAAGGCAACGAACTTCCGGGATGGAAGATGAGAAGCGGAGGGCGGGATAGGATAGGAGCGATCTATTATATTTCATTCACCCATTTGTCCCTTTCATCAGGACTGAATTTCCATGGTGCAAAATTATTTTCAATATTGCCAAACATGGCGTTCCATTCCTGTGGAGCATTGCTGTCTTCCATAATGAGTGAGCGCCGCAATTGTAAAATAATATCAAGCGGATTGATACTAACAGGGCATTCTTCAACACAGGCGTTGCAGGTGGTGCAGGCTCTTAATTCTTCCACAGTGATATAATTATTGAGTAAGGTTTTGCCATCATCTTTAAAACTGCCATTTGCATTGATATTTTTTCCTGCTTCTTCCAGCCTGTCCCTTGTGTCCATCATTATTTTTCTTGGGCTTAGTAGTTTACCTGTTTGGTTGGCGGGGCAGGCGGCACTGCAGCGGCCACATTCAGTGCAACTATAAGCATCCAGTAAATTCTTCCAGCTAAGGTCAAATACGTCTTTTGCGCCAAACTTCATTGGCGCTGCTTCCCCGCCTGCAGGCGGGGCCAATTCAGGCTGCATCATATATTTTACTTCATTCTGTACATTCTCCATGTTGGCCATTTTACCTGCAGCATCAAGCCTTGCATAGTATGCGTTAGGAAATGCCAGCATGATGTGCAGGTGTTTGCTGTAAGGCAAATAATTTAAGAAAGCCAGTATGCCGATAATATGCAGCCACCATGCACTGCGTTCAATAACAATTAGAGTGCTGGCATTCATTCCTGAAAAAAGATCTGCTAAGCCGCCGGAAATGATAAAGGCGCCGGTATCATGATAATGTTCTGCTCCTTGTAGTTGTAATGCCCTGTCTGTTGCATTCATGGTAAGAAAGAGCGACATCAGAATAATTTCTGTTATTAATATATAATTGGCATCACTACGTGGCCAGCCATTCAGGTCTTTGCTGATAAACCGCTTTAACTTTATCACATTTCTTCTTATTAAAAAGGCAACGCATACTATTATTACACCCAAAGCCAGTATTTCAAAAAAGTTAATAAGGAAAGTATAAAAGGCACCGGTATAGGGGAAGAAAAGGCGGTGGGTGCCAAGAATGCCATCTAATATTATTTCAAGTACTTCTATATTAATAATGATAAAGCCTGCATAAATTACAAAGTGCATTACCGCCACCAGGGGGTTTTTAAACATTTTCTTTTGCCCAAAAGCAAGCAGCAGCAAATTGCGCCAGCGCAGGGAAGGGTTGTCAGAAAGATCTTCCGCCCTGCCCAACAAAATATTGCGGCGTATTTCTTTAACCTTTTTATAAAACAGGAATGAGGCGGTGCCAAGCAGAACGATAAATACAAGCTGAAGAAGGAGGTGCATGAGCAGTAGTATTAAGTATTTAGTACTGAGTACTTAGACTGATGCAAGATAATTATTTCCTTTGCTTAAATTGTGGGCAAATGAGAAATCATACAAATCATAACAATCATAAATAATCTCCATTAAATAATGCCCGATAAAAAATACATTCTTACAAAAGAGATAGCTGATAAAAAACTCCGCCGCATGGCGCTTGAGATTTGCGAACGCAATTACACCGAAACCGAACTGCTGCTGATCGGGATAAAAGAGAACGGTATTGTGGTGGCAGAAAAAATAAGCGGTTACATTAAAAATACTTTTAAAGGAACAGTATCGCTTCATTCGCTTACTATTGACAAAAAAATGCCAGGTGAAATAGAAATTATGCCTCATGCCAACTGTACCAATAAAACAGTATTACTGATTGATGATGTGGCTAACAGCGGTAAAACCATGTTGTATGCCCTGAAACCACTGCTGAAAAACCATCCTAAAAAAATACAAACCGTAGCAATGGTGGAGCGTACCCATAAGTCTTTCCCTGTAGGTATAGATTACACAGGCCTTTCGGTTAGCACCGGTTTGGATGAACATATTTATGTAGAGGTAGCCTCGGGAGAGGTGTTAGGGGCGTGGATGGAAGAAAAGACAACCAGTTAATGCAACTTATTTCATACTTCAGGCATCTTATTTCATAGAAAACACAACTTCAGGCCACGTTTTTTATTTTTTTTTGTTGAACGGCAACACTAAATACTTATAATCATTAAATTGCACGACCAAAACTATACGCATAATGAAAAAACTGTACATTCTCCTATTATTTATTTCAGTATCTGCAGTTGTTAAAGTAAATGCACAGGCATTATACATTAACAATGCACAAACTGCAAGCAGGTTCAACCCAGGTCTGGGTTCTGCTAACACACCTATAGTTACATTTGATGATATTCAAATTGACAATACTGTTATAGGTGATGCCGATTCAATTGGATTTACCAATATTAAAGTTGGTATCCGCAGGATAGCAGCTGCACCTGCTGTAACAGTAAGTGTTTACTTAACCAGTTTTAATCCAGCTTCTGTTGGATTGGATAGCGTGCCCGCAGTACCTCCTACTTTGATAGGCACTTTCAATTTGGCGGCTAGTGCAGCAGCACAAACCCAGATCCTTTCAATCGGAGATTCTGTAAACGTATTCAGGGCGCTTGCAAGAGATACCAGCAATTTGTTCGGCGGCCTTCAAACAGCTTTTGTGGGCGTAAGTTTTTCAAACGCCAATACTGCTAACGGATGGAGGATGACTACTGGCCCCGATGCTAATTTTGACGCAGCGTGGTTTTATAATGCAGATTCCACTCAGCCGCAGTCAGTATTTAATTTTGATGATGGGGATCCTTTTACGACTGATGTTGCAGCAACTTTTTACCTTGAAGCTTATGGCCGCCCTGTATATGCGCCACTTGCTTTTGATGCAAAAGCAGTAGCTGTACTTGCCCCGGAAAATATTAGTTGCCTTACCGGTCCTCAGACAATAGTTGTACAGGTACAAAACCTGGGTTTAAGCCCTATACCAGCAGGCCAGGCAGCCGTTACACTTACGGTATCCGGCGCAAATACATACAGCAGCACTTTAGCTAATAGTATTGCAATACCGGTTAATGCAATACAAGACATTGCTTTTACAAATGTTAACTTAAGCAATGCAGGTGTTAACCTTGATACGGCAACAGTTGCCTACGCTTCTGATTTAAGAAACACCAACGATATTGCAACAAGTGGCAGCCTTACTGCCAGCACCATCAGCACCTATCCTGCATTGGAAGATGTAGAAGGCACTTTACCATTGCTTTCTTTTGCAGAAACAATTGTAGGCGACCAGTTATGGACAATACATTCTGAAGATACTGCATATATTAACCCGGATACGCCGGATTCACTATTTGCTAATAGTGGAAACTCATTCTTCTATTTTGATAGCTACAGCCCACCAAATTCAGAAGGTGTTCAAAGCAGGTTGTTCAGTAACTGTATCACTTTAGGTGCAAATCCTGTAGTAGGTACTTGTACCAGCAGTCTTCTGTTCTTTATGAGCCATGATACTACTTTCATACAACAGGGCTGGGATGATAGCTTATATGTAAGTGTTTCTACAGATAAAGGTATTACATGGAACAGGATTGGTACAGGCTTCGGCAGGCTCGATCCTTTCTTCCAGGTGCCAGGATGGCGCCAGGAAATAGTTGACCTTTCTGCTTACAATGGCCAAACTATCCAGATCGCTTTTGAAGGAGTGAGTGTATGGGGAAGCATTATTGCTTTAGATGACATTTCTATTGAATCAAATTGCGTAGTTCCTGTTAGCCTGGTTAGCTTTAACGTGGCAAAGGAACCCAAAGCAAATAAGCTTACATGGAAAACAAGCCAGGAAGTTAATTCATTGAAATATGTGGTACAGCAAAGTAAAGATGGCCGCAATTTTGTTGATCTTGGCGATGTGGAAGCAGCAGGTACCAGCAGTACTGAAAGAGCTTACAGCTTTGCACACAACCAGCCTTCAAAAGGATATAACTACTACCGCATTAAAATGATTGACAAGGATAATAAGAGCAAGTTAAGCCCTGTACGCAGCGTACTTAACCTTGGCCTGAATGAAATAAGTGTGGCTCCAAACCCTGTTGCCGGCACAATGAAACTTAGCATTAACGCTGATAAAGCTGATGCAGCAGTGGTGGTTATTACCGATATGAGTGGCAAAACAGTTCTGTCAAACACATTCAGTGTGGTGGCAGGAGATAACGTTGTACCGGTAAATACTGCAAAACTAAACGCAGGAAGCTATATAATTAAAGTACAGCTGAATGGCGATGTGCAAATGAGCAAGTTTATCAAGCTTTAAGTTTATTAAAACCAATTTGAAAAAATCCTCCCGGCTTAACCGGGAGGATTTTTCATTTAATGTATTATAAGATATGAGTATGTATGAGCCACGCTGTTTACAAAATAAGGATTGGCATCAGTACAGTGTATATAAAGAAACAATTGCTTTAAAATAAAAGCGGTTACCTTTACAACAGCAACAGCGTATTTCGGAAACTACTGTTGTTGTTTTTTCATGCTTTTTTAACGTAGCCGGCAACGGTAGTGTTGCCAATATTTTATTTTTCACTTTTTTTGTTTTATCTTAGTAATAGCATTTAAGCCATCTTGCTTACCATCCATCCACAGGAAGTTAGTATTTAATCCAAAAACATAATCGAATTGGTATTAAAATTAACGGCCGATAAAATCCTCACCGCGACAATTCTGTTGTTGCTTGCAGCAGTAGCTGTAATATTACTTGTATCGTTATCACATTCAAAGCAGGTGAACGAAACTGCTAAATTAGTAGAGCACACACAGGATGTAATTATCAGTTCAGAAAAAGTTTTGTCTTTTGCTGTAAGCAATGAAACAGCATCCCGTGGTTTTGCCGTTGCAGGCAAGCAGGATTTTTTAATTACAATGAATGAAGCTAAGGAAGCAACATACAAGGAGTTTGCAAATTTAAAAGCGCTAACGGCCGATAACAA
>JAZKGV010000234.1:0-3025 GCA_040385725.1 Bacteroidota bacterium
AAGATTGCTCCCACCCGTTTACAACGATGGCGTAGTAAGCAATAATCATGCAATAATTACACAGCAATGCCTGATAAATAGTCGTTAACATCTTTGGCTTTGCTGAATATCATAAAATGGGAACCTCCTTTTACCACACAATCGGGTTTTACCTTCTTTACAGGAAAAATCCTGTCGGCATCACCATGAATATGATAAAGATTGGTTGGCTTCCAATCGTTTCTCCAATTTAAGATTGCGTTTACAGCCCATTCAAGATAATCCTGTTGCACATTCTGCCTGTAGCGGCGAACTATTTCTTTTTCCTTTTCTCCTTTTGCCCCAATAAAAAAATCCTGCACCGGTTGCAGCAACTTCATGTGGGCATCCAGCGGAACGATCCTGTTCAGTTTCAGTTTGCCGGCAGCTTTCATCCACAGTGGCATTTGCCGGTGAGAGGGAATACTTGAGATAAGTATCACTTTATCTACTGCTATCTGTTTGGCAATTTCAATACACATAATGCCACCAAAGGAAAGCCCCATTAAAACAGGATTGGGTTCCTTTATCTGTGCAGCCATTCTTTTTGCATAGGCGGCTATCGGTTCATTTTTTTGGGGTGTGAGCCAGTACAGGTGCTCAAGTTGATAACCGGATACGTGGATTTTTGCAAATGCTTTTTCATCTGCTCCCAGGCCACTTATGCAGTAAATTTTTTTCATGGTGAATAAAAACGTGAGATATTAGACGATAGACAAAAGACAAGGCAAAGGATAATAAGTAACCCCATTTACCACTTGCCATTTCCTACTTACCTACTTCGGCATTACATAAGTACTCACATCTTCCTTAGTAATGTTTTTGCCAGACAAGATGATAAGCCTTTCGACTACGTTTCTCAACTCACGGATATTTCCCGTCCAGTTATAATTGGTGAGCAGGTCCATCGCATCCTTGTCAATATTCTTTTTGGGTTGGCCATATTCTGCAGCAATTCTGTCTAAGTAAAATTCCACCAGGTCTGGAACATCCTCTCTTCTTTCATTTAATGATGGCACATGAATGATAATTACACCAAGCCTGTGGTATAGATCAAGACGAAAATTTTTCTCTTCCACCTCTTTCAACAGGTCTTTATTTGTTGCAGCCACTACCCTTACATCCACGTTAATATCTTTATCTGCACCTACCCTTGTTATCTTTGCTTCCTGCAAGGCCCTGAGCACTTTTGCCTGTGCACCAAGGCTCATATCACCAATCTCATCCAAAAACAAAGTGCCGCCATTGGCCTGTTCAAATTTTCCTATGCGTTGTTTTATAGCAGAAGTAAAAGAACCTTTTTCATGCCCAAACAATTCGCTCTCTATCAACTCACCGGGAATAGCAGCACAGTTCACTTCCACAATAGGGCCGCTGTTACGGTTGCTTTTTTCATGTATCCATCTTGCTACCAGTTCTTTACCCACACCATTTTCGCCGGTTATTAAAACCCTTGCATCTGTTGGCCCCACTTTCTCAATTGTTTCTTTTATTTTTTTTATTGCGGGGCTGTTACCCACCATTTCCTGCACCCGGCTTACTTTTCTTTTGAGCACTTTGGTTTCGGTAACCAATGTTTGTTTCTCCATTGCATTCCGCAATGTGATAAGCAAACGGTTGAGGTCTGGTGGTTTGCTGATATAATCATAAGCGCCTTTTTTAACCGCCTCCACTGCCGTTTCAATATTACCGTGGCCGCTGATTACGATAATAGGTACATCACTGTTAAGCTCTCTTGCCTTTTCTAAAAATTCAATACCATCCATCTTTGGCATTTTAACATCACAAAGCACCACATCATAACTGTTGGATGAATACTTTTTCAGCCCCTCTTCCCCATCAGCTGCTTCATCAATTTTATATCCTTCGTAACTCAATATCTCACCCAGTGTTTTACGGATCGCTTTTTCGTCGTCAATAATTAGAATACTCGCCATAGGTTTTTTAACAATGTTTTTATATGGAGATGCTGCAATATTGCATTACATCCCTTCAGCACCAAAAGTAATGATTTATGTTCTCTAAAACCTTATTGCCATTCCTTTCCATTGTAGTTATTTCCTGTAATGCAAATGTGCCTGCTACTGATGCAGATACAGGCAGCAGGAAAAAACAGGCAACTACGGAAAGTGACAATCCTTATACGATAATAGCATCTATCCCGTTGCCGGATGGATATAAACGGATACCATCCGACAGTAATTCCTTTGCCACATGGCTTGGTAATATATCGTTAAAGAAAAATAAAGTTGTATATCTCTTTACCGGGGATAAAAAAGAAAACCAGGATGCACAATTTGCCGTGTTGGATATTTCAATTGGGAACAAAGACCTGCAGCAATGTGCTGATGCGATAATGCGGTTAAGGGCAGAATATTTATTTGATACAAAACAATTTTCAACCATTTCGTTTGCAGATAATGAAAATACAACTTACCAGTTTTCACTTCCTTATACCAAACAACATTTGCATGATTATTTGCAAAGAGTATTTGGTATGTGCGGCTCTGCATCATTATCAAAACAACTACACAAAAAAGGCATCAACGATATTATGCCCGGCGATGTTTTTATCCGTGGCGGTTTCCCCGGCCATGCAGAAATTGTGATAGATGTGGCAGTGAATGATACAACAGGAAAAAAGATCTTTCTGCTGGCACAGAGTTATATGCCTGCACAGGATATTCATATTTTGGTAAACCCCCTCAATAAAAATTTATCGCCCTGGTATGAAATTGAAGACGACATTATTACACCAGAATATGCCTTCGATAAAAACGAATTAAAAACCTGGTGAGAAAAGTATAGTCTAAAATAAAAAAGCGCTATCAACAATTTAACCATTTAGCAATTAAGCCATGAATTACACAACATTATCATGGTGCTTTTTATCCTTTATTTTCAGATCAGGAAAAACAGAAGAAACCAGCATAACCAGGGTGCAGATCATTACAAGAAAAATTCCGGCTTTTTTTTCCGGGCAATAAGCATTATAGCAGGAAGTAAA
>JAZKGV010000235.1:0-4634 GCA_040385725.1 Bacteroidota bacterium
GCTGTTTCTTCTGTTATAATTATACAGGAAGCAAAATCTTTAAAACTTTTTAAGCATAGTGCGAAATCAGAATCAAAATAAAGCATGATCAGCAATTTTATAAAATGGGCTTTAAAAAACCGTGTAGTCGTACTGCTGATAGCTGCGGCAGTAACGGGTTATGGTTTTTATTCAATTAATAATACAAAGGTTGATGCCATACCTGACCTGTCTGAAAACCAGGTTATCATATTTACGGAGTGGATGGGCAGGAGCCCCCAGATCATGGAAGACCAGGTAACCTATCCTTTAGTAAGTAACCTGCAGGGCATACCCAAAATAAAAAACATCCGGGCTAATTCTATGTTCGGGATGAGTTTTGTGTTTGTAATTTTTGAAGATGATGTAGATATATACTGGGCCCGTACAAGAGTGTTGGAACGACTTAACTACGCCCAGCGTTTATTGCCGCAAAATGTTGTACCCACATTAGGCCCCGATGGTACCGGGTTGGGACATATTTTCTGGTACACTTTAGATGCACCCTCACATGATTTGGGAGAATTAAGGGCCCTGCAGGACTGGTACATAAAATTTGCTTTGCAAACAGTACCTGGTGTAAGTGAAGTGGCATCGTATGGTGGTTTTCAAAAACAATACCAGGTTGTAATTGATCCCCATAAATTAAGCTATTACAACATCCCTTTAATGGATGTAATTGAAAAGATTAAAGCAAACAATAATGATGTTGGCGGAAGAAAAATTGAGATGGCCGATATGGGTTATATCATCAGAGGCATAGGGTACATTACCCAAATAAAAGACATTGAAGAAATAGCATTACTAACACAAGGCTCTATCCCCATCCGTGTTAAAGATATTGCCACCGTGCAAATGGGTGGTGAATTACGATTAGGAATTATAGAAGAAAATGGTGAAGGAGAAAAAGTAGGCGGTATAGTTATTATGCGGTATGGGGAAAATGCAAAAGAAGTAATTGATAAAGTAAAAGAAAAATTAAAAGACGTTGAAAAAGGTTTACCTGCAGGTGTTAAGTTTCATACCGCCTACGACCGGTCGGATTTAATTGAGGCTACCATTGCAACTTTAAAAGAAGCAGTAATAGAAGAAATTATTGTGGTAAGTCTTGTACTGCTCATCTTCCTGTTGCATGTACGCAGTACTTTAATTGTAGTAATTACTATCATAATGAGCGTGTTAATTTCTTTTATTTTGATGGCCTGGTTCAATGTAGACTCTAATATCATGTCGCTTGCCGGTGTGGCGTTGGCAGTAGGCGACCTTGTGGACGCCGGAATTGTGATGGTGGAAAATGCCTTAAAATCTATTACAGAAGAAACGGAATAAAAATTATTATGATTTCAAATGAAGAAAGATTAAAAAGGATTGAAAGTTCCTCTGTATTGGTGGGAAGAGCAGTTTTCAGTTCTATATTAATTACGCTGGTATCGTTTGCACCCATACTTTTTTTGGAAGGCCAGGAAAAAAAATTATTTACGCCACTGGTACTTACCAAAAGCTTTGCCATGATTGGCTCTGCATTGGTAGCAGTTTTTTTAGTACCGGTATTGATGGCTTTGATGTTAAAAGGCAAAATGCGGCCCGAAAGAAAACACCCGGTATCCAGGTTTTTTCTTTGGCTGTATAATCCTGTAATCCGCTGGTGCCTTCGCTGGAAGAAAACGACCATTGCCATTGCTTTTCTTTTAGTTGCTGCAAGTATTCCATTGGTAATGCGATTAGGTTCAGAGTTTATGCCACCGCTAGACGAAGGTTCGTTATTATTTATGCCGGTAACACTTCCGGATGTTTCCAATACCGAAATAAAACGCATCCTTCAGGTACAGGATAAAATAATTAAAACAGTACCCGAAGTGCAAAATGTACTAGGAAAAGCAGGAAGGGCAAATACAGCTACTGACAATTCTCCTATCAGCATGATTGAAACTATTGTGCTGTTAAAACCTCAGTCCGAATGGAGGAATGGAATGACGAAAAATAAGATCATTGACGAATTGAATAATAAGCTACAAATACCTGGGGTAATTAATGGATGGACGCAGCCGATCATCAACCGTATAAATATGCTTTCAACCGGTATCCGCACTGATGTAGGGGTAAAAGTGTATGGTCAAAGCCTGGATTCAATCAACATCCTGGCGCAACAATTTAAAGTGGCATTAACCGGTGTGGAGGGCATTAAAGATTTATATGTAGAACCCATTATTGGTGGTAAGTATGTGGAGATAAAAATTAAGAGGGAAGAAATTGGCCGTTATGGCTTAAGTGTGGATGATATTAATATGGTAGTTGAATCATCCATTGGTGGGATGAATATTACCACTACCATTGAAGGGCGGCAGCGCTTTTCAGTGAACGCCCGTTTTGCACAGGATTTTCGAAACAACATAACCCAATTAAAAAACCTGCTCGTTACCAGCTCCAGCGGCCCTATTCCTCTTTCAGCCGTAGCTGATGTATCTATAGCCGAAGGCCCGCCTATGATTACTTCAGAAAATGCCATGCTGCGTGGCACATTATTATTTAATGTCAGGGAAAGGGATTTGGGCGGTACAGTAGATGATGCTAAAAAGAAACTGGAGAGCCTGGTACAAAAACTACCTAAAGGCTACTTTATAGAATGGAGCGGACAATACGAAAATCAGGTAAGGGCAGAGAAAAGATTAAAAATTTTAATTCCCATAGTATTACTCATTATTACAGTCATCCTTTATTTCACCTTCCATACTTTCCGGGAGGTGCTGATTGTATTGTCCAGCATTCCGGTAGCATTGGTTGGTGGTGCTTATTCTCTTTTCTTTTTTGATGTAAACTTTTCGGTAGCAGTAGCAGTGGGATTTATTGCATTATTCGGCATAGCAGTAGAAACGGGTGTGCTGATGTTGGTGTATTTAAATAATTCGTTGTTCAACAAAGTGCGTAAAAAAAAGGAAGCAGGTGAGCCACTGCAAAACAGTGATATCGAAGAAGCAGTTTATGAAGGTGCAGCGCTCAGGCTACGGCCAAAATTAATGACTGTTTTGGTAGATATATTTGGGCTATTACCATTGTTGCTGGCAACCGGTACCGGTAGTGATGTGATGAAACCCATCGCTATTCCTTTTGTATTTGGCCTTGTTACTTCTACTTTTTTTGTATTGATTGTTTTACCTGCCATGTATGCGTTGGTTCGGGAATACGAATTAAAGAAGAAAGGCAAAGTAGTAATTGAAGAATTAAATGATTAAATAACTATGAAACAAATAATATTCATATTGCTCCTTACACTTTCAGCCAAAATAAACTTCGGGCAGCAAGTTCTGCAGCTCAATGCAATTATAGATTCTATACAACGATCACATCCTTCCATAAAAATGTACGATGCAGAAATACGCTCAATGGATGAAGCTGCCAAAGGCGCAAAAAGCTGGATGCCACCGGAAGTCAATACGGGTCTTTGGATGGTTCCCTATAATCCATCACTGTGGAAGAAAAATGAAATGGGTGAAACAGGGATGGGGCAATACATGATTGGCGGCCAGCAGATGATTCCAAATAGGAAGAAACAGAATGCAGATGCTGCTTACATGGAAGCCATGTCTTCTGTAGAGAAAGAAAAAAAGAAAGCTACACTCAACGATTTAATCAGTGATGCCAAAAAGTTTTATTATGAATGGATCATCCTCGAAAAGAAACTAGTAATACTGGTGGAAAATGAAAAACTGCTTGACTTCATGATTAAAAATGCTGAGATACGGTATAAAAATGGTTTGGAAAAAATCAGTGCTTATTACAAAGCAAAAGCAGCAGTAGGCAATAACATGAATATGCAACTGATGTTTGAAAATGACATCAGAGAAAAACGCATTCGCATCAATTCCCTGATGGGCAGGAATGCCATGATTGACTTTGATATTGATACCAGCTACCAAATAAATGACTACTCAACGGTAGTATTTGACAGTACACTTTTTTATAACAGCCGCAGTGATTTAATAGCCATTGATAAAGACATCAATATTACTTTTTTAAAACAGGAAACGGAGAGGCAAAGCCTCAAACCTCAGTTCGGTGTCCGTTATGACCACATGTTTGGGTTTGGAGGTTTTCCCATGCAATACACTTTAATGGGAATGGTGAAATTACCATTAGCGAAATGGTCTTCTAAAATGAATAAAGCCAATATTGAAAGTCTGAAATGGAAAGCCAATGCGTTGCAATCACAAAAGGAGATGATGGTGAACGAATACAGCGGCATGGCTTATGGTATGCGTAATGAAATAGAGCTGAAGATAAAGCAGTTGAAGCTGTACAATGAAAACATCATACCTGCATTAAAGAATAATTATAAAACGATGCAATTAGGCTATGAGCAGAATACAGAAGAATTGTTTATGCTGTTTGATGCATGGGAAACATTAAATATGACGCAGCTTGAATATTTAAAACAATTGCAGGAATTGTTAACGATGCAGGTGGAACTGGAAAGAATCTTACAAATAAAATAATTATTCATCTTCAAACTTTTAAAATATGTAACTCTAAAGAACTTATTAAAACAATGGCTTCTTAGCAAATAGTATCTGGCCAAAACATCATTACTTCGACATGAAAAAAAAGAAAATTATAATTGT
>JAZKGV010000236.1:0-14776 GCA_040385725.1 Bacteroidota bacterium
TAAATGTATATAACCGCTGGGGTGGATTGGTGTACAGTAATAACCAGTACAGCAACCAATGGGATGGTACTTACAAAGGAAAAACCTTGCCTGATGGAACATACTATTACGTTATACACGTGCATCCTCAAAATGGAGTATCGTACAGGCTTACAGGTAACGTAACCATTATGAGATAACAGGATCATCCTTATGAATAAAATTTAAAGCCAATTAAAAAACTGCTGTATGAAATTAAAATCAATAATATCTTTTTCGCTGCTGCTGGCATTGTGCAATGCATCAAAGGCGCAGCAAATATTTACAATAAGCCAGTTTGTTCAGCACAACTTTTTGTTTAACCCGGCAGCGGCTGGTGCAAATGACGATGCTTCTGTGGGAGCTACGTACAGGAAAATGTGGAGTGGTATAGACGGTGGCCCACAAACAACTATTTTGTATGGCGACAAATACTTTTCTAAAAAGAAAGTAGGCGTGGCCGTTGTTTTATACGACGATAAAACAGGCCCAACAGCCCGTTCCGGCGGACAGGTGAATTTGTCTTACAGCATAGATATGCAACAAGGCAGAAGGTTGATGTTTGGTTTATCTGGCTCGCTGATGCAGTATAAACTTGACAAACAGGCATTAGCTGATTATATTCCAAACGATCCTTTGCTGCAGTCTGCGTCTGAAAATACGATGAAGGGAGATGCAGGTGCCGGTATCTATTACAAATCATCTACACTTAATCTTGGGGCTTCCGTTCAACAGTTAGTGCAGTCAAAATTCAACTACATAAAAACAGGCAATAACCCTGAAGGCAAACTATACAGGCATCTTTACTTTATGGGTAGCTATAACTGGAAAGTGGATGATGTAAATGTGCTGATACCCAATGTACTGGTACAATACCAGGCCAACGCACCTGTGTATTACATGGCAGGAATAAGGCTTGAACATAATGATATGTTCTGGGTGGGGCTTAGCTATCACCACCAGCAGAGTTATTCTGCCATGGCCGGTGTAAAAATTGACCACAAGCTTGCTATAGGTTATTCTTATGACCAGTACTCTACGCCACTTAGCGTATTTGATGACGGCGGCGGTGCCCATGAAATTTCATTGAGGTACTTTTTTAAGAAGTAACCGGCAAAAGAAAGAATTGAGATCAACCGAAGACGTAATAAAATATTCTATACATAACTTTTTAAAGATTCCCGGCGGTTCTGCCGGGAATATCCCTGGTAAAATTTTAAAACGGTCATAATCAGCCTGCGTTTATTGGCAGGAACGGGTATGGCTATGCTTTTTTTCAAACGGAAAAAGGAGGCAGGCTGTAATGCAATACTGTATTGAGTTTAATACGGCAACGATTGCATAGAAAGTTATTTTGAAGGCAGCAAAAGTGAGTAAATTGTCCTCTCTTTTTTTACATATTATTGCTTGTATGAAAGTCTTTATGAAAAATTCTATAAAAAAATTTGCATGGCAAATCAATAAGCCTGCATTTTTCACCATTATCATATTTTTTATTTGTGGTATTGCTAATGCACAATTAGCAACATATCCATTACGAACAGCCCATTCTTCAAATAATAATACTCCGCCGGGTGACGCACAGGTTTCATTAACAAGCCCATTGGTTTCAGCTCTTACTAATGTGCCGTGTGCAAGTATGTACCAGGTTGCCGATAATCCCTATAATGGCACAGGCTTCAGGATAAAAACAAGAGTGTCTGGTACAGGTGTGCCCTGGCCGGGATCTATTGATAATAACTTTGGATTTACCATACCAATATCACCTGTAACCGGGAATGATATGAACATCTCAAATATCACTTTAGACGTTCACTACATTGATACAGATAACCCGGCTTCTATTTTTACAATTGTCCCTTATTTTGATGTGGATAATAGTAATATCTGGCAGCCTTTAGCCGGTCCTCAAACGGCTAACATGGGAACTGCTGTTCCATTTACTGTTAATTTTGGAGTACTCAATGAAACTTTTTACAGTGGCCACACTTACAGGGTACGTTTTTATGTTTTTAATACTGATGGTTCAGATGATGGCAAGAACGATGAAATGCGTATTCAAAACCTCGTTTTCAGGGGCACAGTTTATCAACCTATAGCACAACCCGTAACTGTTCAAACTGTATCTGCCGCTGCTACAGGTAAGTACACTGCTTCTGCATCTGGCACATATGATTTTAATGGCACAAATTTTTACCTTGTAAAGAAAAGTGGTTTTATCTGGAGCACAGGAAGTGCTGCTGCATTGGCAGCGCTTGATACTTCAGCAGCTACAAAAACAACAAATGGCAGCGCAGGTGTTATGAGTGGTCCAATTACAGGGCTCACAGCAGGCACTACCTATTGGATAAAAGCATATATCGTAACACAATTTGGTATTCAGTACGGGGCTACCTTGTCTTTTACTACGGCAGCGCCAACTGCACCAATTGTTACCACCGATCCTATCTCAAATGTTTTATCAAACAAAGCCACAGGCGGCGGCGTAATAGTTGATAGCGGTGGTGTTAATATTACTTCAAAGGGTTTGGTATGGAATATAGCCGGCGGCGCTACACTTGCAGCAAATATTGGCAAGGTAATTTTAAATGGTAATGCCGATCCGTTCACTGATTTTATAAAACAATTACAGCCGAATACTACTTATTGTTACCGTGCTTTTGCCACTAATTCTCTCGGTACAAGCTATGGTGCAGATGTTTGTTTTACTACATCAGCACCTGTACCTGTATTAACAGCCATTCCGGGTACAATAGATTTTGGACAGAACTTCTTTGGGGCTAATGCAATTACGGTTTCCTATATTTTAACAGGCGCATACCTTACATTACCATCAGGTACTATCACCATTAATATACCCCCGACAGCAGGATTTCAAATTGCATCGGCCAGCGCCGGTCCTTATAGCTCTTCTCTATCGATACCATATACAGGCAGTACATTACCAAGAACCCCCATATTTGTAAGGTTCCCAACTGGCCAGTATGGATCATTCAGTGGTTCAATAATACATAGCGGCGGAGGCACAATAGCAAGCAATGCAGATACAGTTAAACTAAAAGGGGTGATCATTCAATCGCCTGATGATGTAACCAACAGGGGAAATGATTTTTGGCTGGGCTTTGGTTATCAAAACAAAATGAAACAGGCTGCCGGTTCCGGCACAGAGCCTTTCTTAACAGTATATGTGGCAGCAGGAAGCCAACCGGCAAATGTAGTGGTGGAGATGCCTGGTATTCCCGGTGCATATTATCAAACCTTTACTGTGCCGGCCAACAGTACACATGCGTTTGACAATTTTCCGCAGGGTGCAGTGGCTGGTATTGATTCAAGGCTATCCGCCACCGGTATAAGCAACAGGGCCATTCACGTATATACAACAAATGGTGCACCTGTTTCTGTTTGGGAATATATAGCCACCACCGGAAACTCAGCAGGTGGTAGTATGGTGTTCCCTACAAGTACCTGGAACTCTAATTACACTGTTCAGGCTTATGCAGGAAAAAGTAATAATGGCTTGCCTAACTCTTTCTTCTTTGCAATAGCCAATGAAGATAATACGCAGGTTACTATCACGCCTTCTACAGGGATCATTAGCCCGGCAGGTTCTTTACAGGATAACCCTGCGGTGCTGTACCCGGCAAATGTTCCTTTTACCGTTACACTCAACAGGGGCCAGGTATTTAATGCAATTGGTGTAATTACCGGCAGTGGAAATGCGGCAACTTCTGCCGGATTTGACCTTAGTGGCACAACAGTAAGTACAAAATGCGATAAAAAGATTGCTGTATTTGGTGGTAATGGAAGGTGTATGGTTACCACACCTACTCAATGTACGGAAGGTATAATCAGTGCAGGGTCAGATAACATGATCCAGCAGATGATACCAAGTGTGGCATGGGATACTAAATATTTTACAGTGCCCACTAAAACAATGGAGCATAATTTATTCAGGATCTATGTACGAAGCGATACACAGGATGTATGGATCAATGATGAAGCGCATGGAGTGCCATTATTAAGAACAGCAGGTGTTCATCCTGGTGGAGCAGACTTTAATGGATATTATACTTTCCAGACTTTTGCCAATGGCGGCGGTTTTTATGCGCTTGAAACAAGCGACCCTACAGAAATAGAGAGCGAAGCGCCTATAAGCGTTACCCAGTTTATTACTGCCGGGGACTGTGCAGCTAATTCAAACCCGCCCTATACCAACCCAACAACAACCGGTAATAACGGCCAGGGCGACCCTGAAATGATCATTATCACCGGGGCACAACAAGCCATTACAGATGCAGTTGTTTATTCACCCGCTTTTCAAAATGGAGCAAGTGGTGCAGGCTATATAAATGTGGTGATACCGGCTGCAGGCAGAACAACATTCAGGTTAGACCTGGCAACCAACCCTGCACAAATGGTAGATACAGGTGCAAGCAGTTATATAGGTGGGCAGGCTTATCAGAATGCGACTCCTATACCAATTGCAAATGCATTTCAACCATTCCCGGGCAATCCAGCTTATCTATGGGCTAAGTTTAAAGTAAGCTACCCTACAACGCATGTGATGAGTTCATCGGTTCCTTTTAATGCAACCGCTTATGGTGTGGCTAACGGTGAAAGCTATGGGTTTAATGCAGGCACGGCTGTAAAAAATCTTTCTTCCTATAAAATATCTGTAAATCCTGAAGGAACTGACTCCAGCAGTACAGTGGTAAGGACTTGCGTAAATACACCTATCACATTAAAGCTGGCATTTCCATATCCACCTTCATTGGTAAACAGGGTTGTGTGGCAGCCAGGAAATCCAAACATTATTCCCAGTGCTGATACAACTGGTGCAGTTGTAGCAGGCGTAGCAGTAGTCGATGACACTATTGTTGTTGGTGGCCGTACTTTCTATGTATATAAATCCCCTATACCATTTACTTTTTTGGCAAATGGCCTGTATAATTTTAAAGTTACTGCCTTTGGCACTTTCGCAAGTGATTGCCCTGGCGAAGACCAGCAAACAATGCTGGTGAATGTTGGACAGGATATACTGAACCTGGCAGCTAACCCTTCCTGTGGTAATCCGCTGGTTCCGTTTACTGCCGATACAATTCCTATGGTGGGTACAAATATTCTTAGCTGGGAATGGAATTTTGGCGATAACACTACTGTGAGTACGGGAGCAATATCTCCTCAAAATCATACTTATCCTGCCGGGCCAACTGAATTCACAGTAAAACTTACCACCAAAAATACAGTTGGCTGTATTTCTACCGATAGTTTAACTATTGATTTTGGCGGTGGATTGGAATCTAAGTTCACTATTGACAATGACTCTGTTTGTATGAATGTACCTGTAACATTTACAGATGCTTCACTAGCCTCGGGTACTTCAGGTGCAATAAGCAGTTGGGAATGGGATTTTGGTAATGGCAACCCTGTTTTTAACGGACAGGTACCACCACCACAATCTTATACAACTTCAGGTATAAAAACTGTTTCATTAACAGTGCGTACACCAATTGGATGTGTTAAGGTTTTCAAGGATACTGTGGTGGTGGAAGCAACACCAGTAGCCGCCATCAATACCAATCCTGCTATTGTTTGTTTGAACGACAGTGCTGCTTATGTGGACGCCAGTACTATTGCTGTTGGCGCAATAACAAACTGGGAATGGATATTTGATGATGGTACTACAAGCACATTGCAAAACCCAAAACATTTATGGCTTAGCACAGGTAACCATACCGCAAAACTGGTAGTAAGATCAACTGGTGGTTGTACTTCAGATACTGCAACACATACAATTAATGTGAACGCATTACCAACAGCAGGTTTTAGGTATGGTCTGAATTGTACCACCCGTACAATAACGCTTACCGATACGTCTAACGGCAACGGGAGAACTATAACAGGATGGACCTGGACTTTTGGCGATGGTGGAACAAGTGCAGTGCAGAACCCAACGCATATTTATGCTACATCAGGTACAGATACGGTTACACTTTCTGTAACCACAGCTAATGGTTGTAAGAGCCCTGTGCCGGATACGATCATTGTAACGATTGCAGCATCACCGGTGGCAGACTTTACATTGCCGGGTAATACGTGTTTGCCAAGCGCTTCTCCTCAATTTGTAAATAACACTACTATAAGCGATGGTTCTGCATTAACGTATATCTGGAATTTTGGCGAAACGCCATCGGTTGATTATAATGCACCGGCCGATATTCCAGTAAGTCCAACACACCTATTTACAACTGTTGGTCCATTCGATGTAACACTTACAGCTATCAGCGACAAAGGCTGTACTAATTCAATAACGAAAAGATATTCCGCTATTTACGAAAAACCTGCAGCTATTATTACAGCACCAACAGGTGTATGTCTTGGCAATGCAACTAATTTCTCATCTACAGCAAGCACAACACCAGGCAGTACTGCTGCCGGATGGGCATGGGACTTTGGAGATTCACCAATACCAGGTTCATCAAGTGTTCAAAACCCAACGTATACATATGTAGCTTCGGGGCCTAAAACAGTTAAGCTAACGGTAACCTCTGCGGCAGGTTGTGTATCTAATGATACCACTGTAAGCTTTAGTGTGAACCTTAGCCCTGTGGCAAACTTTACTTATGATGCCATCCGTTGTGAAGACAGTGTGATTACATTTACAGACGCTTCCACACCAAACGGTTCGCCGCTGGTAGAATGGAAATGGGATTTTGCAGGCACATTACTAACTCAAACAGCACAGGCACCTGCCACCAATACTTTTATCACAAGCGGACCTAAAAATGTTTCGTTGGTTGTAAAGGATGCTAATGGCTGTTCTAACGGAACTCCGTTTGCATTATCAGTTATTATCAATCCAAACCCGGTAGCGGATTTTAGTGTATCAGATATTTGTGTTGGCACTGGCTTGGCAAACTTTACACAAAACGTGTCACTTGCTTCCGGTCAAATTAATGTATGGGATTGGGATTTTGATGTTCCCGGTTCAACAAATGGCAATACGGCAACTCCATCTTTTACTTATACTGCCGGTGGAGAATACGATGTAAAACTTACCGCTACTTCAGACAGCAGTTGTAAAGCAAGTGTAACAAAACTGGTAAAAGCATTTACTGCACCAACCACGGCATTTGATGTAAACACTCCAACCACACTTTGCAGCAACCTGCCTGTGGGTATCATTGACAGGTCTGCAGTAGCAGGATACGGTGCTGTTGATAAAATTGAAATCTACTGGGATAACCTTGGTTCACCATCAACAAGGCAAATTGTGAACGCACCAGGTGCAAACAGTACCTACACTAATGCGTACCCTGAATTTGGAACACCTGCAACAAAACCATATCAAATATTGATAAGGGCATTTAACGGGCCGGGTTGCAGCACTGATCTTACGCAGGATATCAGTGTGTTGGCTTCACCACAGGTACAGTTTACCCAACCGGCACCCATATGCCAGGAAGCTCCATCATTTATATTGACAGGCGCTTCAGATATATTCGGTCTGCCGGGCTCTGGTGCATACAGTGGTGATGGTGTAAGCAGCGATAACTTTACACCGGCATTAGCAGGTGCAGGTACACACGCTATCACATACACATACACTGCCGCTAATGGTTGTATTGATGCTGAATCAAAAGATATTGTTGTGGATCCAACACCAATTATCAATTTCGGAAATCAGCCTGTTATCAATGTGCTGGAAGGAGATGTATTGCAATTGAAACCAACGATCACTTACGGTGCCACTTACCTGTGGACACCATCTACCTATTTGAATAGCACCACTTCTCCCACACCTTCTGGTATGCCAACAGATGATATTGTTTATACACTGTTGGTTACTTCAAACAAGGGGTGCCAGGAAACACAAAGTATTCCTGTAAAAGTGGTGAGGAAATATGTAGTGCCAAATACATTTACGCCAAACAATGATAATAACCACGACAGGTGGGAAATTGAAAATCTGGCACTGTATCCTGATGTGAGGGTAAGGATATTCTCAAGAGCAGGCCAGATGGTATTTGAAAGCTATGGCTACAACACCCCTTGGGATGGAAAATACAAAGGAACTGATTGTCCGTTTGGAACGTATTACTATGTAATTGAAACCGGTGGTGGCCGCGGCCCTAGAACAGGCTATGTAGCCATCATCAGGTAAAAATAATTTAACGATGAAAAGATTGCTTGCAGTTGGTTTGTTGCTGGTGGGGCATGTTGCACATGCACAGCAAAAACCAACTTACACACAGTACATTTTAAACAACTACATTATCAATCCTGCCATAAGCGGTATAGAAAATTATACTGATCTAAAACTCAGTTACCGTAAGCAATGGGTTGGTATTGAGGGAGCGCCTTCTACATTTTACATGTCAGTACATGGGCCTATTGGTAAAAAAGATTACCGCACCAATGCAACATCGTTTGCTATACCTGGCGAAAATCCCCGTGGCAGAAACTACATGGAAGAATACACTGCGCCAGAGCCACATCATGGGGTAGGGTTACAAGTGATGAGTGATAAAACAGGCTATATCAACCGCTGGGGAGCCTACGCCACCTATGCTTATCACAAAGGGCTAAATCCCCGTACTACCTTATCTGCAGGTTTCCTGGTGGGAATGTCTTCTGTAAGTATTGATGCCAGTAAAATTGATTATGGCAGCCCAACTTTCACATCACAATCTGATGATGCCATTGGATATTTATCAGGCACTATTTCTAAAATGAGGCCTGAAGTAGGCGCAGGCTTGTGGTTGTATGGCGCTGACTATTTTGCTGGTCTTTCGGTATTGAATATTGTACCTGGAAAAGCGAAGTTTGGTGCTGACTCCAGTAAGTACGGTTCTAATTTTGCGCCATACTTTTTTCTCACTGCAGGCTATAAACTCTTTTTGAATGATGATATAAGCATGTTGCCATCGGTGATGGTGCAATATGTAAAGCCAATTTCACCACAAATATTTGCCGGTGTTAAACTGCAGTATCTTGATAAGGTTTGGATTGGAAGCAACTTTCGATTTGGCGACCAGCTAGGTGGTTTTTCTGCCATGGCAGGGTTAAATATTTCAAATACGATGAACCTGGGTTATGCATATGATATAGCGCCATCTGCCCTAAACCAGTATTCAAGAAATACCCATGAGTTTATGATTGGTTTTCTTCTCGGCAATAAATATGATGATTCCTGCCCGAGACAAAATTGGTAATATAATCAGCAATGCAAAATACAAGAAGGGCATCATTAGTATGATGCCTTTTCTTTTAAAAAAATACCTGGTAAATGAAGATCGTCGTTACATTTTGTTTTTTTGTTTTTGGATATATAGCAAACTGTTTTGCTCAGCAGAAAAGCAAGACAGTATATACCAACCCAATCATACATGCGGATTACAGCGACCCCGATGCGATAAGAGTAGGTGACGATTATTATATGATCGCTTCAAGTTTTAATTGCATTCCCGGCTTGCCAATACTGCACAGCAAGGACCTGGTGCATTGGAAAATAAAAAGCTATGCACTGCATAAGTTGAAGCCCGAAAGCGAATTTGATAAACCACAACATGGCAATGGCGTGTGGGCGCCATCTATCCGCTATCATAAGAACGAATTTTATATTTATTATCCTGATCCCGATCATGGCATTTATTTGATAAAGGCAAAAAATATTGAAGGGCCCTGGACAGAGCCAATATTAGTGGAAGAAGGAAAAGGTTTGATAGATCCTTGTCCTTTGTGGGATGATAACGGAAAAAATTATTTAGTGCATGCATACGCAGGCAGCAGGGCTGGCTTTAAAAGTATTTTAGTGCTGAAAGAATTAAATGCAGCCGCAGATAAAACAACCAGCGATGCCGTTTTAATTTATGACGGGCACGACAATGATGCTACTGTGGAAGGACCAAAGATTCACAAATACAATGGCTTTTATTATGTGTTTGCCCCTGCAGGTGGTGTAGGCACAGGATGGCAAATAGTATTGCGGAGTAAAAATATTTATGGGCCTTACGAAAGGAAAATAGTAATGGCGCAGGGAAATACCAATGTAAACGGTCCACACCAGGGTGCATGGGTGCAAACAAAAACCGGGGAAGATTGGTTTTTGCACTTCCAGGATAAAGAGGCCTATGGAAGGATAGTACACCTGCAGCCAATGCAATGGAAGAATGGCTGGCCTGTAATCGGAGAAGACAAAGATGGAGATGGGGTAGGCGACCCTGTGATGAGCTATAAAATGCCTTTCAGCTCAAACCAATCTTCTTTATTTGAAATAGCAGAGAGCGATGAATTTAATAATGCATCATTGGGGTTGCAATGGCAGTGGCATGCTAATTCACAGGGTGGCTGGGCATTTTCTTATCCTGCAAAAGGTGTGCTGCGGATGAATAGCGTGTTAGACAGTATAAATAATTTGTGGCAGGCGCCAAATCTGTTGTTACAAAAACTACCGGCAGAAAAATTCGATGCAACAGTTAAGTTTTTATTTACACCCAAAACTGTTGGGGAAAGGTTTGGATTTGTAATGATGGGCAGCAGCTATGCTTATATTTCATTAGTTAAAAAAAGCGACGGATTGTTTTTAACTTACAACACCTGTATTGGTGCCGACAAGGGGAAAACAGAAGAGGAAAAAATAATTGCACCAGTGCAGGCTGTCGATATGTATTTTAAAGTTTCTGTAGATACAGGGGCACAATGTAGTTTCAGTTACAGTAATGATGGAGTTACATTTATTGATATTGATCAAACATTTACAGCAAAGCCTGGCCGATGGATAGGAGCAAAACTCGGTTTGTTCTGCACACGGAAAATAAAGATAAATGATGGAGGGTTTACCGATATAGATTGGTTCAGGGTAAAGAAATAATTAAACAACACAGCAAACGATCATGTGTAAGAAAAGAAAATTATGGTTGCTTATTTTAGCTGGATTTATTTTTTGTAACGCTTCCTTTTCTCAAACAAAAAAAGAATCAGCGGTTGCCGCTAAAGTGGAAGCGTTGAAAAAAGCAATGATCGACGCAGATTCAATGTCACTTGATAAACTTACAACTGAGCAGTTAAGTTATGGCCATTCCAGCGGTATGGTGGAAAATAAAAAGGAGTTCATTGCAAAAATACTTTCCGGCAAAAGCGATTTTGTGTCTATTGATCTAACAGGTCAAACAATTTTTATTTCACACAAAACAGCCATTGTACGCCACAAATTAGATGCTGTTACAAACAACGATGGGAAGCCGGGTGAAGTACATTTGTTTATACTGCTGGTTTGGCAAAAGCAACATGGCGAATGGAAGCTGCTGGCAAGGCAGGCAGTAAAGCAGCAATAAAAAATTTACATGTAGCGTATGTAATTTTTCATTCCTGATCATCCGGAAAAAGCCACCTGTTTTACATTGGAAAAGTAAAAAAAGATGATATGTTTTTTTGGCTGTCGTTATCGGCAACGATTGCATAGAAATAGTATTGAAGTGCTCAAAAAAGGGCGCAAAAAAAGTTCTATTATTGGCTTGTGATTGCAGCTTTTTTTGTTGCAGGGCGCTCTTGATGATGTGTCCTTGTCTATTAAAAAATTATTTTTTAAATATTGCTATATGAGTAAAGTCCTAGGTGTCCTCTCCTTTCTTTTAATTGTATCACTCCATTCACTTGCACAAACACAAACCATAACCGGGATTGTTCTTGATTCGCTTGGCAAAGGAATTAAGGGTGTGAATATTTTTTCCAAAGGGAATAAAAAAGGAACGCAAACAGATAATGAAGGTAAATTTTCCATCAATATAAAGGGAGAAGGTAATGTTAACCTTATTATATCGGCTGTTGGTTTTAAGAGTGCTATTGTAAGCAGCAATGGAAGTAAAGAAGTTTCAATAGTACTGGCGCAGGATATAAAAGTGGAGGAAGAAGTAGTGGTGAATGTGGGCTATGGCACATTGCGTAAAAGAGATGTAACGGTTGCAGCATCTTCTATTTCTGCAAAAGACATGAAAGATGTTCCCTTTAACAACGCTGCAGAGGCTTTAAACGGAAGGCTTGCTGGTGTTACGGCTACAGCTGCAGAGGGCTCGCCGGATGCAGATGTAAAAATAAAAGTAAGAGGTGGTACATCTATCACACAAGACAATGCGCCTTTATACATTATAGATGGCGTACAGGTAGAAAGTGGCCTTAACTCCCTATCGGTACAGGATATACAAACCATCGACGTATTGAAGGACGCATCTGCCACTGCTATCTATGGCGCAAGGGGCGCCAATGGCGTAGTGATTGTGACTACTAAAAGTGGAAAACAGGGTAAGGTTAAGCTAAATTATTCTGCATTTGTTGGTGTGAAAACACTCCGCAACCAGTTAGGTGTGCTTAGCCCGGAAGAGTATCTTAAGTTTATGTGGGAAAGGACACAATTGGTAGGTGATACTGAATTTGAAGGTTTTAAAAGCCGCTATACCCGGGCGTTCGACTCAATCCCCATTTATGCAAAGGATAGTATAATACCTGTAAACTGGCAGGAAGAAGTAATGGGTAGAAAAGCACTTACCACTACACATATATTAAGTGCAAGCGGCGGTACAAAAAAATTTACTTACAACGCCAGCTATACATTTAACCGTGAGCAAGGCATCGTGGTAACATCAGATTACAAACGTCATTTGGGAAATGTAAAACTTGAGTTCAGGCCTGTTTCAAAACTTAAGATAGGTGTAAGCGGCAGGTACAACGACCAGGTTGTTGACGGCGTAAGTACTTCTAACGAAGGTGGTGCAACGCTTAACAGGCTGCGCCAGGTAATTAAATACAGGCCTTTTGTACAAGGCACGGAAAAAGTGGATGACTTAGACCCTGACCTGTTTGATGAAACAAATGCTAACGGGCTTGGCCTTATTAATTCAGTTGTATTGCTGCGTTCAGAAACAAGAAAAAAACACCAGGCATTGGCTAACGGTAGCATATCTCTTCAGTATAGTTTTAATAAACAATTCAGTTTTAAAACTACAGTAGGGTATGACTATACAAGGATAAGACAAAGCCTTTACTCAGACAGTATTACTTCTGACTCAAGAATAAATGGCGCCGGTATGCCTTTGTTGAATCTTGACTCCAGTACAAGAAAAGTGCTCAACGTTTCTAATGTGTTTACCTGGACGGTGAAAAACTATAAAAAGGACCACGACTTTGGGGCGATATTGGGGAACGAGATATATAATCAAAATTTCGAAGGACAGAGCCATCGCAGAAGGGATATACCAACCTTCACTACATCAAAAGACGCCATCAATAATTCAACTTTAGGAAGGGAAGATTCCGGTAGCGGATATCCCAGGAGAGTAATATACAAGAGCAAATTGTTGTCATTCTTTTCAAAAATAAATTACACGTACAAAGATAGGTACCTGTTTAATGCAACGATCCGTACAGATGGTTCATCCAAATTTGCACCGGAAAACCGCTGGGGCTTTTTCCCGTCAGGGTCTGTTGCATGGAGGGTGAGCAAAGAAAGTTTCCTGCAAAAAGCAAAATGGATAACTGACCTTAAAATAAGGGCAGGCTACGGAGAGTCTGGCAACAACAGGATCGTTGATTATGCTTACTTAACAACCTTTGGCCAGTTTAACCCTTATGGCCTGAACAACCAGAGCAACTCTTCTCTTGCCCCTGTCTCACTTTCAAATTATGATATAGTTTGGGAAACCAATGTGAGCAGGAATTTAGGTATTGACGCATCCTTTTTAAACGGAAGGGTTGAAGTGGTGGTTGATTTTTACAAAAACAGTGCAGAAGATCTTTTGTTGCAAGCTCCTGTTTCCACGGTGCTGGGTTATCGAAGCAAACTTAAAAACATTGGGGCCACTGTAAATAAGGGCGTGGAAGTACAATTAAACTTAATACCAATAAAAACAAAAAATTTTACCTGGACATTTAATCTTAATAATTCCTGGAACAAAAATTTAATAACAAGGCTTACGCCGGGTGTTGATACAGTATTGAACAATTCGGGATGGAGCCCTTCTGGTTTAGAAGATTTTGCAGCAATAGTAGGAAGCCCTGTGGGATCAATGTATGGTTTTGTTACGGATGGCTTTTATAAAACAACTGATTTTCATGTGAGCACTACACCGGGAGTATATGTTTTAAATCAAGGTGTAGTTAAAACCAGTTTGTACTCATATGCATCAGGCACGGCTGCCGGCACCGACACCACGAATTTAGTACCAGGTGCCTTAAAATTAAAGGATCTGAATGGAGATGGAATAATTACTGCTGCGGACAGAAGAATAATCGGTAACCCCAATCCAAAATTCACCGGTGGTTTGAATCAGCAGTTTTCTTATAAGAATTTTGATCTGAGCGTATTCATTAACTGGAGTGTTGGGGGAGATGTAATGAATGCCAACAGGATCGAATTTTCAAACATGTACACTCCCTGGGCAAATGCAACCACGGATGTGCTGGGAAGATGGAGTACTATCAACGCACAGGGCGCATTGATGACAGACCTTGATGAAATGGCCCAGGTAAACCAGAATGCAACTTCATGGATTCCTTTACGGTCGGGGAATAATTCATTTATTTTGCATTCATGGGCTATTGAAAGTGCATCTTTCCTGCGCCTGAATAACATTACATTCGGATATACATTCCCTAAAATGTCATTGAGGCGTGCAGGCATACAAAGCCTGAGGCTGTATGCTACTGCCAATAACGTTGCTGTTATCACTGGCTATTCCGGATACGATCCCGAAGTAAGCACCCG
>JAZKGV010000237.1:0-3100 GCA_040385725.1 Bacteroidota bacterium
GAATAATTAATAATTGAATGATCAATAATTATTCAAAAGCTTTATCAATTCAGTATTGAGGTTTTCCACTGCCTCTTTCATTTTCCATTTGCTTTTATCTCTTTCACCCACTTCATTGCTGATGCTTCTTATTTGCAGAAAAGGAACATTTTGCTGCAGGCATACATAATGCAATGCTGCACCTTCCATTGTTTCTGTTTGCGGTGAAAATGTATTGGCTAACTGCTGCTTCTGAACTGGATCATCACTCACTTTGCTGATAGTAACGGATCTTACAACCGGCAAGCCTGAATTGTTCAGCATGGCATGTGGATTAATAAGCCATCCATCAGTAAACGGAAAATGATTTTTACCTGCAAAGCCAGCATCAAATACGGTAGTGAATTTTCCTTTTTCTTCCATTCCCAGGTCACCAAACGCATCATATTTTACCAATACAACTTTTCCGGGAGGAACATCATCATACTTAAAACTTCCGGCAATGCCTGCCTGCAAAACCAGCTCTGGCTTTTTGCTGATAATGGCTGTGGTAAGCAGGTAAGTTGCATTTACCGGGCCAATACCGGTTATTAAAACATCTACTTCTGTACCTGGAACAAGCCCTTTTTTTTCGATAAGCTGCAGTGTAGGTTCAATTTCAAAGGTGGTGGCTGCTGTAAGTAGAATTTTCATGGCGCAAAAGTCGGGGTTTCCGGGATATCATCCGCAGATTCGCAGATCAATGGTTGTGAGCCTCCTGAAAACAATGCTTTAAATCAGGCTTTACATTTTGGCTGCAAGCCTTTACCTTTGCGGAAATTTTTTCAAAAGCGGATGGTTTATATTACAAGGATAGAACATTTTAACGCAGCCCATAAGTTGTACAATCCCAACTGGAGCCGTGAAAAAAATGAAGAGGTATTTGGTAAATGCGCCAATGAAAACTGGCATGGGCACAACTTTGAACTATACGTAACATTGAAAGGTGAACCCGACCCTGATACAGGTTTTGTATACGATGTAAAACGACTTAGTATTATTGTAAAAGAGCATGTAATAGAAAAGCTCGACCATAAGAACCTGAATGAGGATGTAGATTTTATGAAAGGGAAACTTTGTTCTATCGAAAACCTTGTGATCGGTATCTGGAAGCAGTTGGCACCTCATCTTCCTGCAGGAGTGCAATTGCACTGCCTTAAATTGTATGAAACACCAAGAATATTTGTAGAATATTACGGCAATTAATTTTTACTGCCTGAACAATTTGTACATTTAGCTGTATTTATTACCTCATTATCTTTTATTTGAGCAGCAAACTTCTGCTATAATAAAAGATGTTGTTTCACCCGGTAAAATAATAATGCTTTGGCTTACCGCTTTTAGTTATTGTATTTTTATCGTTATTAAAAAATCTATGGCGACTAAAGTAGCTGTTTTCAGGAAAGAACATTTTAATGCGGCACACCGCCTGCACAACCCTGCTTGGGATGAGGCTACAAACGACAAAGTGTTTGGCAAATGCAATAATCCCCATTATCATGGGCACAACTATGAGTTGATAGTAAAACTAACAGGTGAGCGTGACCCGTCAACTGGTTATGTGTATGATCTTAAATTGCTGAGTGACCTGATCGATGAAAATGTATTGCAGCGGTTTGATCATAAAAACCTGAATGAAGACACTGTTGAATTTAAAAACCTGAACCCTACCGCAGAGAATATTGTAGTGGTCATTTTCAATATCCTCAGGGAAAAGATCGATAAAAAATTGGATCTGCACATAAGGCTGTACGAAACAGAAAGAAATTTTGTGGAATACCCGGTGCAATAAATATATAATACCAAAACGATGGCTTACAAAAAGATTGAACAGTACGATGAAGATGTTACGAAGGGGTTGATGAAGAACTATGAAAGCACGCTTGCGTTGTTAGGCGAAGATGCCCAAAGAGAAGGCCTTCAGAAAACCCCGGAAAGACTTGCTAAAGCAATGCAGTTTCTTACACAAGGTTACCAGCAGGATGCCCATGCCATTTTGAATTCGGCCAAATTTCATGAGGATGTAAGTGAAATGATCATTGTAAAAGATATTGAACTGTACAGTATGTGTGAACACCATATGCTCCCTTTTTATGGCAAGGCTCATGTTGCTTATATACCTAATGGGTGGATAACAGGTTTAAGTAAAGTTGCAAGAGTGGTGGATGTGTACAGCCGCCGCCTGCAGGTACAGGAAAGACTCACCACACAAATATTGGAAGCCATTAAAGACACGCTCAACCCATTGGGTGTGGCGGTTGTTATTGAAGCATCACATTTGTGTATGATGATGAGGGGTGTTCAAAAGCAAAATTCAGTTACCACCACATCAGCATTCTGGGGAGAATTTGAAAAAAATGAAACAAGAAATGAGTTTATCAAATTGATAAGCGCTAAGCTGCACTAGTTTATTGGTTTAATTGTTTATTGGGTTAATTGTTTATTGGTTTATTTGTTGCTGGAAAATTTCCACTTCAAATAAACTTTTTTTATGTTTATACTTTCAGATGAAATAAGATAAGTTTGCCAACTTCAATTACAAATCCAAAACATACTCATTATGGCTCATGCATACGTATTTCCCGGACAAGGTTCTCAATTTAGCGGAATGGGAAAAATCTTATATGAAAGTAATTCGCTTGCAAAGGAATTGTTTGAACAGGCAAACGATATTGCCGGGTTTCGTATTTCAGATATCATGTTTACAGGAACTGATGAAGACCTGAAACAAACCAATGTTACCCAACCTGCTGTTTTTTTACATTCCGTGATTGCATATAAAACAATTGATGGAGCAAAACCTGATATGGTTGCCGGTCATTCACTCGGTGAATTTTCTGCCCTGGTTGCCAATGGAACATTAAGTTTTGAAGATGCTTTTAAGTTGGTAAGCATCCGTGCCAAAGCAATGCAGCGGGCCTGCGAATTAAATCCATCTACAATGGCAGCAGTATTGGCTTTAGCAGATGATAAAGTAGAGGAAATATGTGCCAAAGTACATAATGAAACAGGAGAAGTAGTGGTGCCTGCAAACTATAATTGTCCGGGACAATTAGTAATAAGCGGAAGTATTATTGGAATT
>JAZKGV010000238.1:0-7539 GCA_040385725.1 Bacteroidota bacterium
TGTTGCCATGACAGGACAAACAGATTCAGTAATTACCTTGTCATTGCCATCTTCGGCCTATGGCTACCGCTACCGTTGCAAAGTAAACAACAGCCGCTACAGCCGGGAGTTTAAAATAAAGTTTGAAAACACATGGAATGGGAGCGTAGATAATACCTGGGAAAACCCGGCTAACTGGGATTGCGATACTGTACCAGACTATTTTACTGATGTGTTTATCCCGGCCGGTTCTGTTGTTATCAATAGCAACGTTGCCTGCAGGAGCATAAGGGTGAATGCGGCATCGGCACAGGTAACGGTAAATGCAGGGCACAATTTATTAGTGGCGCATTAAAATTACATCTTCATAATAAAACAAAAGATCAATACTGAAATACAGGCATATCTTCAAAAGCCTGGCCTACATATCTTTCTTTTTGAGGGTTCCCTGCTGATATAGATTTGAGGATAGTTTCAATGATCATTTCAGTTTCATCAGCGTAATTAACTTGTATCGGTTCGCTGTTGTAAAGCCAGTCCCCTACTTTTTCAAGATGTTTTTTCTTCAGGCTTTTTATTACCGGAACACCAAGGTCTGCAGCGCCTGCTGCATTACAATGTTGTTCATACTGCTGCTTCATTGGCACCACTATTAGTTTTTTGCCCATATACAATGCTTCAGCAGGCGTTTCAAAACCAGCGCCACATAAAATTCCTTCGCAACTAATAAAACTCTCTGTGAAAAATTTTGCATTCACAGGTTGTATAAGACAATTCTTCTCTTTATAAAATTTTTTTGTGTGCTTGGAAAAAACCTGCCACTCAATATCTTTAAACTCACTCAAAAAAGAAATGATCTTTTTATCAGAGTATGCCGGAAGGTAAACAGTATAGTGTCCTTTATTCGTTATTGCTGCATTTCTTATTTCATTTCTTATTACCGGTGTAAAAACATTGCTGCCATATTTTTTAAAATGAAAACCAACGCCTGTTTTTGCAGGAGCGTAATACTTTAAAACCAGTAGAGCAAAGGGATCATTAGATACAGGCCTTGGCGCTTCTTTGTGCAGCACTGCATACTGGTGGCTCATAGAAATACAGGGAACATTCTTTCTCCTACATGCCCAGGCGCTTACCGGTTCAAAATCATTTATCACCAGATCATAGTCTTCTACCGGCAGCGATTTAATTTCTTTTAAAAATCTTTTTGATTGTAGTTGTTTGAATGTTTTATAAAAATCAATGCCGCCTTTTTTCCCAAATACAAAACTCAACCCTTTCAACTTGTATTTTAAAGGAAGGTTTACGCCAACATCAGCCTGTGTGCCGCTTAATAAAATATCCACCTCACATTTTTGTTTTAGAATCGGGATAATTTCATTGGCACGGCTTACATGCCCGTTTCCCGTTCCCTGTATGGCGTATAGTACTTTCATAATTATTAAGATGCTTTTACAAAATCCTCCATCATCATTTTAAAAAGTTCTGTTGTACGCATGTATGCCGCTTCATCAGTGTAGTATGAATTGTCAAGCTCTGTTACCAGCTTATCATGCTGATAGTAGTAAACAGACCAGCGTTCATTTTTATATTCCAATGCACTCAGGTTTTCTATCCAGTCGCCTGAATTGAGATAATTCACTTTCCCACCGTTAATTCTTATAACCCTGTTACAAGGTTGATGGATATGCCCACATATCACATAGTCGTACTCCTTTTCAATTGCAATCTCTGCAGCAGTTTCTTCAAAATTGTTGATGAACTTAACAGCGCTCTTCACCGAGTTCTTTATCTTTTTTGATAAAGAGATACGGCCACGGCCAAACAGTTTGCTGATATAATTAATAAAAGCATTGATGCTGATAAGAAGATCATAACCCACTGCTCCAAGTTTAGCCAGCCACTTGCTGTATTTCATTGCTACATCAAAAACATCACCATGAAATATCCAACTCTTTTTATTATTGTCATGATGTATCACCAGTTTATTTACAATATGAAAATCACCCACTGAAAAATTTTCAAACTTCCGCAGTACTTCATCATGGTTGCCGGTTATATAATACACTTTCACTCCACGGCTAAGCATACTGGTTATTTGTTTTATCACCTGCATGTGTGCTGGTGGCCAGTATCTTTTACTGAATTGCCAGATGTCAATAATATCACCGTTTAAAACTAATATGGTGGGATCGATAGTGGAGAGGTAACGGGACAATTCATTGGCCCTGCAACCAAAAGTGCCGAGGTGTACGTCGGAAATAACAGCAATTTCAATTTTTCTTTTTTCCAATGCTGTGGGTTTACAGCAAAATTCAGCATTCAATATTGCGTAATTGTAAACAACAGGTTAACAAAACTTGAACAAATGTTTTTTGTGTAGCAATTACTTTATTTCGTTCAGCAAAAAATTACGCCACCAGTAGCCTGAGTTTTTAATTGTTCGTAACTGTGTTTTAAAATCTACATGTACCAACCCAAATCTTGTATTGTATCCTTCGCTCCATTCAAAATTATCTGTCAACGTCCATGCAAAATATCCTTTTACATTCACTCCTTTTTTCCTTGCTTTTAATACCGCTTCCAGGTAATCTTTGAAATAATCAATACGTTGCTGATCGTTCACCACTCCATTTACCAGCTTGTCTTTAAAACAGGCTCCACTCTCCGTTACAATAATTTCTTTTACCCCGCCGTACAACCAGTACCTACGCAACATCCTGTAAAGGCTCTCTGCATTTATTTCCCAGCCCATAGCTGTATGCGGTACTTTTCTTTTGGCAGCTTTTACTTCGCTTGCATTTATCAATGGTATTAAAGAATTGTGTTTTATTGTTACCGGGAAATAATTTTGCACACCAATAAAATCAAAATCAAAACTCAGCTTATCAGTATACTTCCATGCTTTATTGTGCATGTGCAGTTTTTCTGTAAGCCAGAAACCTTCAATATGAGGATAACCACGCCCAAGTGTTGGCTCAATAAACAAACGGTTCAACAGCAGATCAATTTTTTCAGCCGCAACTCTGTCATCCCTGCCTTCTGTAAAAGGCAGCACCTCACTACAGGAAAAGGTAGTACCAATTTTTGCTTTTTTTATTTTGTTCCGCAACAATCTTCCTCCTTCTGCCTGTGCCAATGTTGCATTGTGTATAGCAGATAAAAAAAGTGAGATATCCCTCTTGCCGGGTGCATGTTTACCCAACATATATCCAAGGCTTGTAAAACCTGCAGGTTCATTCAATACGATCCAGTTCTTTACTTTATCACCATATTCATCGGCACATAGGGATACATAACGGGCAAAATATTTTTGAATATGATAACCAGCCCAGCCGCCTTCCTTTTCTAATGCAAGCGGAAGGTCCCAGTGATACAATGTAATAAAAGGTGTTAACCCAAGTAAAAGACATTCATCAATAAGCCGGTGATAAAATGCAATGCCTTCCTTATTCACTTTTCCTATACCGTCAGGAATGATACGGCTCCATGAAATTGAAAAACGAAATACCGAAAAGCCAAGTGCTTTTGCAAGCAAGAGGTCATCTTTGTAACGGTAATAAAAATCGCAGGCGGGCCAGGGTTTGTGTCCACTTTTTATTTTACCTGTTCTTTTGGCAAAAGCATCCCAGATAGAAGGCCCACGGCCACCGTCATCACAGGCACCTTCGTTCTGCAACGCAGACATGGCAACACCCCACAAAAAGTCATTTCCAAAGTCTGAAGTTTTCAACATGAATACTTAATATGTAAAATTCATGCTTGAACAGATTGAAAGTATTATTTCAATGTTAAGTTTATGAAAAGGATATTATATTGTCAGCGATGCGGTTTTGCAAGTATGTATTAGTTCGTTTTCGTAATCTTCAAATCTTTAAAATATCCAATCGTTCCAATATCAACCCACAAGGCAATAGAACCCTTAGTGGTTTTCCCTTTCATTTTGTCAACAATAAAGGTTGAATACTTTGCATCATTGATAAACATTTCTGCTTTCTCTCCAATTACTTCAATACGCATAGTGATCCATTCATTTAAAGCCACGGGTGCAGTGGTTTCATATTTCCCTTCTGCCTCTTTTCTTAACCTGTCAAATTTATAATTGGGATAAGAATAGTATTGCACTGTTTTATTACGGAACAATTGATTGTCAGATCTTCCAACTCTTGGCCTCAAATAAATAGATTCAAATGCAGAGTCATTTTCGCTTATCCTGAAAGCAACACCAATAAAGCCCTGGGCAAATTCAAATGGCGAAGGGTTCTGGATCTGACTCAGCATTTTCACTTCAATAGTTCCGTTTGAAAAATCAAGATTGGATAATTTAGCATAGGTTGGTTCATCAACTGTAGCTCCCAGGTTTTTTACATCAAAAGGCAATGCTTTTAAATCTCTTTCCAACTTTAACGCTCTTTCTCCGTTAAGTTCAGTAACAGAACCAGTAACATTTTTTAATTGAAACTGCTGGTTTTGTAAGGTTAGTGTTTGGCTGAATGTGGTAACAGTGCAAAGAAATATACCAATTACAACCATCAGTGATTTTATACTTACTTGTTTCATTTGACCTTTTTAAATAAAGTTTTAATTAATAAAGTG
This sequence comes from Bacteroidota bacterium, assembly GCA_040385725.1. Classification (GTDB taxonomy): domain Bacteria; phylum Bacteroidota; class Bacteroidia; order Chitinophagales; family Chitinophagaceae; genus Ferruginibacter. The sequence goes on from JAZKGV010000238.1 coordinate 4,576, forward strand.
CTGGTTGAGCAATCTCTTTTGCTTCATTCAAAGTAATAGTTTTACCCAAAGCTCCAAACTCATGCAAATCACCAAACACTTCTATGCGGATAGATTGATTGATACCTCCAACACCTACAGCATCAAAACCATTATCATTGATAAGTTCTTCAACAGTTTCATTTATACTTGTATCATCTGTTGCATAAAACAAACCATTCGCTGGCGTTTGAAAAGCTGCACCTTTTAAAGAAGTAACACCTAATGTACCCAATGCCTTTACCAATTTTGCATTAGCAGGGAGTAAAGAAGCCAGTATTTCTCCTGCTGATTCTTTTTCTCCAATTATTTTTTTAAACCCGCCATTTTCATCAGGTGCAATGGGATTAGATGGATCAACAATTATTTTGCCTTCTAATTCTTTTGAGTAAGCAATCAGCAATTCTTTTATTGCATTGAACCAAATGGCAAATACAATAATGTCTGCTTGTTTAATGGCATCAGCAATTGATGCAGGCTGTGCAAGGCTGCCTAAGTTTTGAGCTAACACCTTTGCCTTCTCAATTGTTCTGTCTGCAATAATTACTGAACGGTTACCTTTTACAAGATTGCTGGCAACAGCGGTTCCGATATTTCCAAGACCGATAACTGCCACATTTAATTTTGCTTTCATTTCTATTTCTTTTAATGATGATGAATAATTTGATAACACAAAATTGCATCAATATAGAGCCATTGCACAATGACCTTGTTTAAGAAATAGTCTTGATGTAGATCAAGGTTTTTGTTTGCTGAGTTTATTGCGCAGGCGGCTTAAAAATTCTGGGGTAATGCCCAGATAAGACGCTATCTGTGTTTGGGGCAGTCGGTTTACCAAATGCGGATAGGTTTCAATAAAAGAGTGGTAACGGTCTTCAGCTGTGGAGCTGATATTTTGCAACAAACGCTTTTGCAGGCTTACATAACTGTTTTCAACCAACACCCTGAAAATGCGGTGAAATTTTGGGGCCTGTGTATACAATGCAATGAGATTGCTGTGGCTTATTTGTAACAGCGTGGTGTCTTCCAATGCATCAATATTTAATGCAGATGCCTTTTCTGAATGGAAGCTTCCCAGGTCATTGATCCAGTAATTTTCTGTAGCAAACTGAAGAATATGTGTATTACCCTGTTCGTCTATTTTATACATCCGCAGGCAACCACTTACTACAAATAACATTTGTGTACATACATCACCTTCCTGCAATGCATACTGCCGTTTACGGTAAAGCCTTGGGTGAAATAATTCTGTAACCAGTTGCTTTTCCTCCTTATTTAAAGGAATGAGTTGCTGAAAGTAATTCAGCAACGGTTCAACGGAAGCCTGTGATAGATTTTCCTTCATGGAATTTTGTAGCCCCTACAGGAATCGAACCTGTATCTTCAGAATCGGAATCTGAAATTTTATCCATTAAACTAAGGAGCCAAGGATCATTTTATTACAGGAATCGAACCTGTATCTTCAGAATCGTCCCGAAAGCTTTCGGGATGAAATTTTATTCATTAAACTAAGGAGCCAGATTATTTGCCAAACTGTACAATATTACTACCGAATATTTTTACTGCAATGGCGAGCAATATTACGCCAAAAAACTTTCTTGTCACTGCCATGCCATTAGGTCCTAAAACCCGTTCAATCCATTTCAATGATTTCAGCACTGCATAAATTACAATACAATTTATAAGGATTCCAACAAGGATATTAATATCATTATAGTTGGCTTTTAAGCTCATGATAGTAGTTAATGTTCCACTACCAGCTATCAACGGAAATGCAATAGGAACCACACTGCTGCTTTTTGCATTCTGGTCAGTTTTAAAAAACTCTACGCCCAATACCATTTCCATACCGATGATAAAAATTACAATGCTGCCGGCAACAGCAAATGATTTTACATCTATACCAAGCACACTTAAAAACTGTTTACCAAGAAAAAGAAACAATATCATCAATCCACCGGAAACTAAAGTTGCCTGCGTTGATTTGATCGTTCCTCCCATCTTCATTCTCAATGATGCCAATACAGGAATGGAACCGATCATGTCGATCACTGCAAACAAAGTAAAACTTGCAGTAAGTACTTCATTAAAATTCAATCCATGCAAATCCATGAGTAACTGATTTCAGCAAAGATAAAGTTTCGGTTGCCGAAACTGAAATCGTTTATCCTTGTAGCAGATCACAAAACCAAAAGCCATAATTCGGCTCTGCAATTGTATCATTTATTTGAGGTGCTGTATATTCTTTGTATACCACTTCTCCCTTTACAAAAGAAACAGGTTGTTTAAATATTGGCCCGTCAAACACAAACGTATGAAACTCGCCGTTCTCTCCGCACACATCTACGTTGGCTGGAAAATCATTAATGCAATCCTTATCTATTATTCTTCCGCAAAAACTCTTATCCAGGAACATTTCATTCACACAAACGATCATCGTTTTAAAACCCAGCGAAAAAAATTCATTGATCAATTCCCTTGTATCAATTTTCCATAAAGGGAACACTCCTGTTAAACCTGATTCAGCCAACTTGTTTTCCCTGTATGATTTCAGGTCTTCTAAAAATATATCTCCAAAAATGCTGTGGGTGAACTGTTGTTGCTTTAACTCCATTATTTTTTGCTGCAACACCTCCTCATACTCATTCATCGTTGGTTGCTCCGGCAATTCAATGGTGGTTAATGGCAACCCGATACTTTCAGCCTGTGCCTGTAATAACTCACGCCGTACTCCATGCATGGAAATACGGTTATGCACTGCGTTCACACTCGTAAGCAGGCAATCAACAGCATACTGTTGCTGTTGCAAAATTTTGTAAAGAGCAAGAGCGGAGTCTTTACCTCCGCTCCAGTTCATGTATGCTTTATTCATATTTTTTATCTGCCCTGCAAAAATACTTTTAACTGCAATCTGCTTTGCAAAATACTGTATTCGCTTTTCATTGC
>JAZKGV010000238.1:7549-16399 GCA_040385725.1 Bacteroidota bacterium
CTTCATACAGCTTACACAAAGGCAGTCGGTAAATTGACTGGCAATAAATTTACTTTCTTCTTCATTCAACTGTATGCTGTTGCACTGGCAATGTGCTATATCACCGGTTTTGCATTCAAAACCAGCATCGCAACGTGGGCAGTTTTTTTGTTCATGTTTGCACATGCCATTACAATTTAAAGCTGATGCCGGCATTCATATTAAAGCCCATGGTGCTGTAACCATACACTTCATAATATTTTGTACCAGTGATATTCTTTACATCTGCAAAGATTTTCAAGTAGCCTTTCAGTAATTTATATTCTGCATAAATATCCCATAATGCAAATGCTTTTAGCTGCACGTCGCTGCGTTGAAAAGTATTAGGGTCATAATACCAGTCAATGCGTTTTCCCAAAGTACGCAGGTTAGTACTCACATATAGATCTTTTGTTGCCTGCCAGCCGATATTAATATTTACTGTATGCTTTGGCCTCCGTACAAGGTTGTTGTAAATAGTGTCTTTGCCGGGAAAATTTGCTGTTATCTCTCCTTTTACAAAAGAATAAGCTGCACGGATGGTTACATCTTTGTTTACATAAAATGTTGGTTCCACTTCAAAACCTTTATCATGCTGCTTATCCCTGTTTATTAGAGAGAACGAAGGATCATACACAATGGCATTTTTAATATTCCTGTCAAAAGCAGCAACTCTTAATTCAAATGTATTATTTGTAAAAGAGCTTTGTACACCTGCTTCTATATTGATACTTGTTTCTGGTTTCAGATCAGGATTGCTTGCATATTGCCCGTGCAGATCATACAGCGTAGGTGACTTAAAACCTGTTTCATAGTTGAAGAAGATCTTTGTGTTTTTATCAAGCAGGTAAGAAGGATTAATTGTGTAAGTAAAGTTGCTACCATACTTCGAATGACTGTTATAGCGGCCACCAACCTGCAGGTTAAATCCACTAAGGTTGTGAAGAAATACAGAAAGATATGGGCTTGCAATGTTTACAGATGGATTTTTAGGAGTCGCATTTGTATCAAGCATTTTCATTTGCTGGTAGTTAACACCGGCTAACAATTGAAAATATTTACCAAAGTCGCTATTAAAAAATAATTCTGCATTGTGCAACCTGCCTTTTCCTTCTGAAGTAAAAAACTGGCTGATGTAGCTGTGATCCGCTTTTGTATAACCGTACTGTAAAGTAACAGCACCATTCTTTAATTCGTATTTTGATGCAAGGCCAGCATTCACCGCCTTTGTATTATACTTTTCTGTTCCGTCGGTAAAAGCATCAGCATCGGTATTTCCTTTAAAATCACTCCACCTGAAGAAAGGGCTTATTTTCAGTTTACTGGTTGCCTTAATAGTAAGATTTACATTCACTGAATTTTGTTTGAAACCATCCTTATCAAAATTGGCTTTACCTGTTGTATCACTTGATTCGCTGATACCATCTGTTTTAAAATGTGTGTAGCCAATATTGTAGTCAATCACTTTTGTACTGCCATTAATGCCGGCATTTCCTTTGAATGTATTGTAGCTGCCATAAGATGCAGTACCGTATCCACCGATCTTTTTGCCGCCTGATTTTTTAGTGATGATATTAATAACACCGGCAATGGCATCAGTACCATACAAGGTTGATTGGCTGCCTTTTAAGATCTCGATCCTCTCGATCATATCAATAGAAAGCAGGCGCAGATCAAAAGCACCACCTACGCCGGAAGGATCTGTTATTGCAATACCATCAAGCAGCACCACTGTATATTTTCCCAATGCACCACGGAGGTAAACAGCTTTGTCTTTTCCGGGATTACTACCGGCTCCGCTAATAATTACTCCAGCCTGTTCATTAAGTAATTGTGCAAGGTCTTTTCCTGCACTTCTTTCTAATTGTGCTTTTGAAATTACTGTTACCACCTTTCCAGTCTCCGAAACTTTCTTTGGAAATTTTGTTGGTGTAACTACCACTTCGTTTAATGCTTTTACAGTGTCTGTTTGCGCTGTTGCATAACTGCTGAATAAAACAGCAGCCGCAATAAAAATTTGTTCTTTCATTTTTGAAAAAATTTTTTTTGTGACTGCTTCCGAGAAAATAAAAAAGATAGAAAATAAAAGAATGAACTCATCCTTAGATCTTCATGCCTTTCACCCGAAAGCTTTGAATGATTGTTTACTGAATGTGGCAGGTCTTCTGGCTTACTCCCTGTTTGTTGCCTTCCCGTCAATTATTAAAACAGTGGCTTGAAGAACAAACAGTTTACAGAGCTTACAGCTACGGGGATAGCTCCCGATTTAAACGGGATTCCCTTTTAATCCACCTCCTGAGGAGGCAAAACCAAATTCGCTGCAAATGTGCAGCATTCATTTTCATCTTCCAAATTTATCCTTCCACAAGACACAAAAAAATCCTCAACGTCGTGAGGATATCAAAATTGGTATATGATTAATGGGATTTATTTATTCTTCCACTGAAAGGTATTTATCATGTGCTCAATATCTGCCTGTAAAAAATCCTGTGCTGGTTTTATCGAGTCTGAATTTGGAGTTGTATTAAAGTAAAGCGCCCCACGGATAAAGTTTTTTGTAGTATCGCTGAGAAAGAACTGCAGTGCTGTAGCTGCGTTGCCTCCCACTTTAAAAAACACGCCACTTACATTATTAGGAGTTGTGATCAAACTTTGTTTGATAGAAGTTGATACCACATCGTTTTTATTGGTGAGTTTAAAAGCATCTTCCACCATCCTGTCAAATTCATTTACTGCAAAAGAATCTTTGTATGTACCATCCGGTTGTTTCACTTTGTACAATGCTTTGCCGCCAACCTGTTTATAGCTTAAAAAAATACGGCCGCCGAATTTTGGGAAATCAATATTTATCCAGTAAGGGTTTTCGGGGTTACTGTCGAAGTAGGTGCTGTCCTGCATTATGTCTCCATAAACAGGATATTCAAAACTGTAAGGAAACCCTTCTTTTTCAAATTTCTGATACTTCCTTTCCGGCAGATCAAATTTAAAATACCCACGCTTTTTTGAAACATATGGTGAATTGCAGGAGAAGAAGAAAGCTCCTAAAATTATAATGCTCAATCTCAGTGCTGAGTACTTAGTACTGAGTACTAAGACAGAAACTCTTTTATTCATTACGCTTCCTCCTTTGTTTCCCTTGGCTTAATAATAACTTTTACTTTATCGATCCTGTTCTTATTTATGTCTAATGGCACAAATATAAAATCACCGCTTGGCACTTCTTCATTCACCTGGGGAAACTCACCGGCTATCTCCAGCACCAATCCTGCCAGTGAATCACTATCGCCCCTTACTACTTCAAAAGTATCTCCCGGCAATCCCATTATCCTGCACACATCGTTTATCATTGTTTTGCCTTCAAATATATAAGTGTTATCGTCAATCTTTTTATTGGCACTTTGTTCATCATCAAATTCGTCTTGTATGTCGCCAATAATTTCTTCCATTATATCTTCCAGTGTAACAATGCCTGATGTTCCTCCAAACTCATCCACCACCACTGCAAAGTGTTTTCTTTTGTTCCTGAATTCCTGCAGCAGGTCTTCGATCAGTTTTTGTTCATGCACAAAATAGGCAGGCCGCATAATACTGTGCCAGTCGAAGTTGGCATACTGGCTGTTGTTTACATATGGCAGCATATCTTTTGTATGCAACATGCCTTCTACTTCATCCAGGTTATTTTTATAAACAGGAAGGCGGGAGTAATGCAGCTCTTCGATCTTTTTCACTACATCTTCAAAACTGCAGTTGTAATCTATACCACTAACGTCGAGCCGGGTACGCATTACCTGCTTTACCGGCGTGTCGCTGAATTTTCGTATCCCTTTGAGAATTTGCTTCTCCTCCATGGTAGCTTCATGATCGGGTAAAAGGTCTATTGCATAATCGAGTTGCTTGTCATCTAATGCGGAGGAGTTTCCGGGAGAAAATTTTCTTTCGATCCTGTCGCTTAATCCCACAAGCCGTTTGCTCATTCCTAATTTTGAGCAAAGGCTGTGCAATATTTCTATTGCAACAGAGGCAGTAGAAGCAAACCATATCTTGTGATTTGTGGCCCACACTTTGGGCAATACTTCGCCAAACAAAACAATGAGAAAAGTTACAGTAACTACTTTTATTAAAAAACTGACCCAGAAGCTCAGGTGAAATGCCTCCAGCCAGCCATCCAATAAGATATTGGCGATAAGAATAATCCCGATGTTAACAAAACTGTTGCTGATGAGCATAGAAGCCAGCAGCATTTTGGGTTCTTCCAGCAAAGTAACGATACGCCTGAAAGCAGGTTGCTGCTTTGTTTTTAGCATATTGATGTCTTTGTAAGTAAGAGAGAAAAAAGCCACTTCTGAACCGGCTACTAAAAAAGAGATCACAAATAAAATGATAGCTAAAAATATCAGCACAGCAGAAGCCGCCGTGTTGATTGACAGGAGATGGATTTGCAAGATACCTGGAAAATTAACGACCGAATGATAGTCCAAGACAGTTGGTTTTAATAAACAATATTGTTGATCATCACCTGTAAATAATTACTCATGATGAAAAGGAATTTGAATTTAAAAAGGAAGCCTTTCGGAACCTTCTTCAGGATGGGGCGGTGGGTTTTCGTGGCTCATATCATCTGCAACATCAATACCTGCCACCGGGCCGGTGCCATCAGTTCTTTTATCAAGCATAATTAAATTATCACCCACAATTTCTGTAGCAAATTTTTTATTTCCTTCCTTATCTTCCCAGCTACGGGTTTTAAGGCGGCCTTCGATATATACCAAACTGCCTTTATGAAGATACTTCTGCGCCAGTTCTGCCAAGCCCCGCCATAATACCACTGTATGCCATTCCGTTTGAGAGATCAGTTTACCGCTTCTGTCTTTGTATGTTTCAGTAGTAGCCAATGAAAATTTAGCCACTGCAATATTCCCTTCCAAAAATTGCATATCGGGATCCGTCCCCAAATTGCCTATCAGCATTACCCTGTTTACGCCTCTCATAATATTTCTTTTTATTGGTTCACCAACTACTAAAACAAATTTAAAGATACTGTTTTATCTTGTAAATATTGGTTGATAAGTTTTGGAAACGGCAGGCTGCAAATTTCTTTTTTCTCTAATAATTCGTAGCCCGTTCCCGGCAAGCACTTATTAAGTTTTACATGAATAAACTGGCCGCAAATGGTTTGATGTGTGAGCTGCTGTTTATACACGCCGGAAACAGAAACCACGTCCACTTTTTCTTTGCCTAATAAACCTTTTATCTTTTTTGATGAAAACAATTTACTTATTGCAACTGCTTCCGTCTCTTCAACCAAAATAAATTCATACAGGTTTTCCCAAATATCTTTTGCTCCTCTTATTTTCACATATTGCCTGCCTTTGTATTCCGCAATCAAATAATAAAACCATCTTGTTTTTTTGACGATAAATTTTTCTTTTACCGGCAGCACATTCACTTTGTCATCGATAAAAGCTACACATTTTTTTTTGAGTAAACATTCATCGCATAAAGGAGATTGTGGTTTACAGATCACTGCTCCAAAATCCATTATTGCCTGGTTGTAAATGCCCGGTTTATTTTTTTCAAGCAACTCTTCTGCCAAAAGTGAAAACTGTTTTTTTCCTTCATTGCTGTCAATTGCTGTATCAATGCCAAAATACCTTGATAAAACCCGGAAAACATTTCCATCCACCACTGCTTTGGGAATATCAAAAGCAAAGGAACCGATAGCGGCGGCTGTATATGGTCCTACTCCTTTTAATGCAAGTATATCTTCGTACTTATTTGGAAATTTTCCTTTCAATTCACCTGAAATATACTTAGCCGTTACAATCAAATTTTTACAACGGGTATAATAACCCAATCCTTCCCAAAGCTTAAATACTTTTGTTTCAGGTGCTTTCGCCAAATCCTTTACTGTAGGAAAAGTTGCAATAAAGCGGTTATAATACCCAAGCCCCTGCTCCACTCTTGTTTGCTGCAAAATGATCTCACTCAGCCATATTTTATACGGATCCTTCTCTCCTTTCCATGGCATTTGCCGGGTATTGAGGCGTTCATTCCACAGTAAAAGTTGCTTTGTAAAAAATACCTGCCTGCTTTTTTCGTTCATTAAAACAAATATCAGGGATAATCATAAAAAAGGGTGCAAAAGTGTGTGCATAGCAGGTGAAAATATTATTTAGCTGATAATCAGCCCCTAATATTGCTTTTTACAAAATAATGTATTATTTTACTGTTGAATTTTAAACTTGTAGTATGAGAAAAGCAGACCTTATATCAGAAATTGCCGATAAAACCGGCATACCTAAAGTAGATGTGATGGTTACTTTAGAAACCATGTTTAAAGAAATTAAACGCTCTTTAATAGCGGGTGAAAACATCTACATCCGTGGTTTTGGCAGTTTTATTACTAAGAAAAGAGCAGCCAAAATAGGACGCAACATCAAAAAAAACATAGCGGTGGCAATACCGGAACATTACATACCGGCATTTAAACCAGCTAAAGAATTTGTGCAGGAAGTAAAAAACAAAAAGATGGATGAGAACGCTACTCCATCATTAGAAGATTGATTGCCAGGTAACTTATTTATTGTGAGGGGCTGCAAGGATAATTGTATTTTTGCAGCCTTATTTTTTTTAAGTGAAAAAACAGCAATTAATTCTTTCGGCTTCCGGCCTTGTTCTTTTGGTACTGCTTTGGTTTTTTGGCAACACAGTTACCAATAAAGAAAACCAGCCTGCCCCGGAAATGGCCGGCAACAAAACCAACTCATCTTTTAATATTGAGGCATACCTTCAATCTTCCAAACAAAAGCTAACCGTACCCCAGGTTAATTATGTAAATGAACTGGAAAACAGTGTTTCCCGTGGCGATGTAAAAGGCCAGCAGGAAAAAGCATACTCCCAATTGGCCAATTTTTGGCACGACAGCCTTGATAACCATGAGTTATACGTTTTTTATATTTCCAAAGCTGCAATGTTGGTAAATTCTGAAAAAAACCTCACCTTCGCAGCCCGGCAAATTTTAGGGGACTTCAGGAATGAGCCTGATGTGGCCAAAAGGGGTTGGAAAGCAGACCAGGCAATTGCCCTGCTGACAAAAGCCATAGAACTGAACCCGGCCAATGATTCTTTGAAAGTTGATTTAGGGGCCTGCTACATTTTTGGAAAAGGAATGGCAGGCAATGCGGAAGAAACGATGAAAGGAGTACAGCAACTCCTGCAAGTTGTGAGAAATGATTCTTCTAATATGCATGCCCAAATGGTTTTGGGAATTGGTGGTGTGGTTTCAACCCAATATGATAAAGCTATTGAGCGGTTGAATAAAGTAGTGCAAAATCAACCCAGGAATGCTGAAGCTGTATCCTGGTTAGCCGAAGCATATGCCGGGAAAGGCGACAGGCAAAATGCCATCAAGTGGTTTGAAATTAGCAAACAGATGGTGAACAACCCGGAATATAGTAAAGAGATAAACGGGAGAATAAAAGAACTGAAATAAGAAGAAACGAAAGTTTCTGTTTATATAAAATCATTTTTTCACAAATAAAAATACTCAGGTTATGCCTTGCGGTAAAAAAAGAAAACGTCATAAGATAGCAACACATAAGCGTAAAAAGCGTTTAAGAAAGAACCGTCATAAGAAGAAATAATTTTTTTCTTTAGTGCCGGCCCCTCTGGGCCGGTACCTGTTTATCAGTATGCCAGTCCGCTGTATAGCGGATCATGTGCCATACTGGCAATAGTTATATGAGGTAATGTTTCTTTAAAATGTGATCTGCTTGACAAAGGAGTTAATAATAAATGCGGCATCTCAGGGCGTGGAAATTGCCCTGATGGAAGATAAAAAACTGGTAGAGCTGCACAACGAAAAAGCTGATGCAAGTTTTGCGGTTGGAGATCTGTACCTGGGAAAAGTTAAAAAGCTTATACCCGGGCTAAATGCTGCATTTGTAGATGTGGGTTTTGAAAAAGACGCCTTTCTTCATTATACCGACCTTAGCCCTTACATACGTTCCCTCCTCAAATTCACCAATACTGCCATCAACGATAAAACGGATGCTGGATTTGATTTTGGCAAATTCAGCGTAGAACCAGAAATTGTAAAAACCGGTAAGATCGCCGAAGTAATGAACGGCAGGCCGAATGTATTGGTTCAGATCTTAAAAGAACCAATTGCTGCAAAAGGCCCGAGGTTAAGTTGTGAAATATCTCTTCCCGGAAGATGTGTCGTGATCACTCCATTTAATGATATTGTTGCGGTAAGCCGTAAAATTCATTCTGGTGATGAAAGAAAAAGGTTGCAGAGAATAATCGAAGCTATCAAACCAAAGAATTTTGGTGTGATCGTTCGTACGGCTGCTGAAGGAAAACAAACAGCTGAATTAAAGGAAGACCTGGAATCACTTGTTACTACCTGGAAAACTATCCAGGCAAATTTGATGAGTGCCACACCTCCATCAAAAATTTTAAGTGAGCAGGGGAAAACAACCAGCATGCTCCGTGATCTGCTGAATGAAGATTTCAACCGCATTGTGGTGAACGACCGCAATATTTTCGCTGATACAAAATCTTACATACAAAGAATTGCTCCCGAAAAGGCAGATATAGTTACTTACTATAACAATGGCTCTCCTATTTTCGACAGCTTTGGTGTTACCAAACAGGTGAAAGCTTCTTTTGGTAAAACAGTTAACCTCCCAAGCGGTGCTTATCTTATTGTAGAACATACTGAAGCCTTGCATGTGATTGATGTAAATAGCGGTCACAGAATGAACGCTCAAAACAATCAGGAAACAAATGCATTAGGTGTAAATATTGATGCAGCAAAGGAGATTGCCC
>JAZKGV010000239.1:0-3030 GCA_040385725.1 Bacteroidota bacterium
TTGCCATTTGTATTACTTCCGGCATTACTGCCCAAAAGAAAACTTTCATGCGTATGTATGACCTGCAGGGGAAAAAATTTGCAAAGGGGTATTTTGCTGGTACTACAGACAGTACTTTGCTTATTTCCAAAAATGATTTGATAATAGCAGTTGCTGTGTCAAAAATTGGTTTTATTAAAACCAAAAGAACTGCTGGGCATACAATTTTAGTAAGTAGTGTTATTGGAGCTGTAAGTGTGGGTGCTTTAGGTGCAGCCACCGGCAGAGCAAAGAGTAATGGTGAAACATTCAATGATATTATTCTTGATGTGTTTACCTATACGCCGGCCCAGGGATTTGTTGCTGGTTTTTTTAGCGGTGCAATCACGGGAGCTGTTGTTGGCACTGTAATCGGTCTGCTTAAAAAATCCGTTATGTATAAAATTGATGGCAAACAGGAAAACTGGCAACAACAGAAAATTCTTATTGATAAAATACCCGTTTATAAACCAGTGTCCACAGTTGAATAACATTACCAGCTTATTAAACAAAACGGAAAGTTTATTTTTGCCCTATGCAAACAGAAAACATTGATGTAAAAAATATCCTCGGCCTGCAACTGCCCACCGACCCACGCTGGGTAAACCTTGCCGGAATGCAACTGGAAGAAATACTCACTGACCATGCCTATTGTGAACAGAAAGCTGCCACTACCTGTATCTCTCTTATACAACGCTATCCCGACAAAGTAGAAATGGTGGAAGAGTTGGCGCCAATTGTTACAGAAGAATGGGGCCACTTTAGAATGGTGCTGGCAGAATTGAAAAAAAGAAATTTACAATTAGGCAAACAACGCAAAGATGAATATGTAAACAAGCTGTTGGAGTTTCAAAAAAGAGATGGCAGCGTGGAAGACCGTTTTCTTGACAGGCTTTTGACAATGGCTTTGATAGAAGCAAGAAGTTGCGAACGTTTTAAAAGGCTGAGTGAAAATTTAGATGACGAATACATGCGGAATTTTTACCGCAGGTTTATGGAAAGTGAAGCCGGTCATTATACTTTGTTCATCACTTTGGCAGAACATTATTTACCAAAAGACAAGGTTCGTAAAAGATGGAAAGAGTGGCTGGAATTTGAGAGGGAGATGATTGGTGGTTTGGAAGTGAGAGGTGACAGGATACATTAATAAAATTAAACCAAAGCAGGAACAGCTTGTTTAAAGGCCTTGTTCACCCTGAAAAAAATAATTAAACCCTTCCGGTACTGCCTAAACTTTCTTAGCTTTAGACCCGAAATTAAATACTAATTAACTACAATGATTCAACATCTTCTTTACATTGATCCGGGTAGTGGCAGTTACCTTGTGCAAATGATTGTAGCCGGCGTTCTGGGTGTGGCAATGTTTTTCAAGAATATAAAACTTTACATTAAATCTTTTTTTCAGCGTACGCCAAAGAAACCAGAGGATAATCCACCTGCCTGATGTCAGTACAAACAATTAATCACCCTTCGTCTTACCGGGATCCTTCAGGATTTATTTTTGAGAAAGCAGGCATTTTATACCGGCAGGTAAATACTATTTTTAAAGATGATTTTGATTTCTTTATCAACAGCGGATGCTATAAAAAACTTATAGAAAAAAAGTGGCTGATTCCTCACGAAACAATAAAAGAAAATTTAACCGGCACACCTGATTACTATCTCACGCTGAAACCGGAAAAGGTAGATTTTGTTTCTTATCCTTACGAATGGAGTTTCGATATGCTGAAGGATGCAGCATTGCTTACACTTCAATTAGTAAAAGAAGCAGTATCATTTGAGTTAATACTAAAAGACGCAACGCCATATAATATACAATGGTATAAAGGGAAGCTGGTATTTATAGACACACTTTCTTTTGAAAAATATAATGAAGCGGAACCGTGGATTGCATACCGGCAGTTCTGTCAGAATTTTCTAGGCCCTTTGTTGCTGATGCATTACAGTAAAAAGCCATTACAGCAATTGCTGTTAGCTTATCCTGAAGGAATACCACTTGATATAGTCTCCGGTCTATTGCCTGCAAAAAGCAGGCTTTCCTTATATACATACCTGCATATTCACCTGCATGCAAAAATTTCTTCCGCTAAAAATAATAAAACTCATCAAAGGCAAACATTTTCAAAACAAAAACTACTAAATCTTATAAACAGTCTTGAATCTCTAATAACGAGACTTACAATTCCTTACCAGCAAAGTACGTGGTCTGAATATTACAGTGAAGCAGCTAAACGTACAAACTATATTACTGAAAAGAAAAAAATAATAGAACTATGGGTAGATCAATTACCCGGAATAAAGAAAGCAGCAGACCTGGGTGCCAATGACGGGGAGTTTTCAAAGTTAGCCGCAGGAAAAAATATTGCTGTAATCGCTGCTGATTTTGATCCCTGGTGCATCAATAATTTATACCGGGAAATTAAATCATCCGGTATAAAAAATATCCAGCCGCTGATCATTGACTTGTCTAATCCATCGCCATCAATTGGTGTTAACAATGCAGAAAGGGATTCGTTTATAAAGCGCTGTAAGGCTGATCTTGTTTTGGCACTGGCTCTTATCCATCATCTTGTAATCGGCAAGAATATTCCATTCGAAAAAGTGGCAAATTTTTTTAGCACAGCCGGGAATAACCTGGTTATAGAATTTGTACCCAAAAAGGATGAAAAAGTGGAGTTAATGTTAAAAGATAAAAAGGATATTTATACCACATATAATCAACAGGCGTTTTTAACAGCATTTGAAAAATATTTTTCTGTAGTGGACAGAAAAATCATAGGTAATACAAACCGGGTATTATTTTTAATGAAAAAGATCAGTCAATAACCCGGATAAATTAAGCTTATGAAGACTGAAACAGAACAGCATGGTAATAAAAAAAAATTTTTTTTAAACAGGTGGCCACTGTATGTTTTATTACTGCCTGTATTTTTTGTACTGCATGGCGTACGTGAAAATTTCGGGTTTATTCTGTCCGGAGATTATCTTCCGCTTATTCTTTTTTATTGTATT
>JAZKGV010000240.1:0-2953 GCA_040385725.1 Bacteroidota bacterium
TTCCTTTGTTGTTAAAGAAGAAGTCCTTTTTAAAATAGCTGTAAAAGCAGCCACTTCTTTTTCATTTGCCGGGCAGCCGATATTTTCTTTTTTCTTATTGGCCAATTGCATAAAACTGGTGGCGAGCAATTTTCCTTCATTATTATAAACCAGCCAAAATGGAATGCCTGTATCAGAAGCGTTTAGTTTTTTTAATATTTCATCAGCACCTGGATTTTCCTCTTTTTTATGTTCATCATTTTCATGCACCGTCAAATGAACGGTCACATAATTATCATCAAAGATTTTTTTGCAGGTACTATCATTTAGAGATGCATCCATTTTTTTACACCAGCCACACCAGCTTGCATGAAAAATGACGAATACATTTTTATGTTGTTCTGAAGCCTGTTTGTATGCAGCTTTCAAAACCTCCTCAGCACTTGGCACTGTTGTTTGCGCCTGCATGCTTGCAGAGAAAAAAAATAAAAAAAATAGTATTTTTCTCATAGGGAAAGTTGAAAGGTAAATTCTGTTGTTATAAATAAGAAGCCATTTCAGCTTGATATTGCTCTGCAATGATCCTTGCTTCTTCAGCAAAGTTTTCTTTTTCTCCTGCGTAAATAATGGCACGGCTGGCATTTACTAATAAACCGCATTCTTTATTCTTTCCATATCTCGTTACATCATCCAGGCTGCCCCCCTGGAAACCAACACCTGGTACCAATAAAAAATGATTCGGAATGATGTTACGTATATTTTGCAGTTCATGCGCCTGGGTGGCGCCGGTAACAAACATTAAGTTTTCTTCATTGCCCCATTCGCTTACCGTTTTTAAAACTCTTTCATACAAATGCTCACCACCTTCAAGTGGTTGCATCTCAAAATCAGCAGCTCCTTTATTACTTGTTAATCCTAACACAATGGCCCATTTGCCTTCATATTCCAAAAAAGGACGAACACTATCCTCGCCCATGTATGGTGCCACAGTGATGGAATCAAAATTCATTGTTTCAAAAAATGCTTTGGCATATTGTGATGACGTGTTGCCGATATCACCACGTTTGGCGTCAGCAATAGTAAAATGTTCTGCAGGAATATAATTCACTGTTCTTTCCATTATTTCCCAACCCTTCCAACCCAGGGATTCATAAAAGGCCGTATTGATCTTATAGCCTACACACAGATCTTTTGTAGTATCAATGATAGCTTTATTAAATTCAAAAATTGCATCAGGATGAGATTGTAAATGCTTTGGGATCTTAGTGATGTCGGTATCAAGACCAACGCAGAGATAGGATTTTTTTATTTGTATTTGTTCAACGAGTTGTTTTCTTGTCATGCTGCAAAAATAGACAATCAATAATAATCCATTACATCAGTTTAATCTGCGTTCCATTTCCTCGGCAATCATCACCGAATTATCATCACCTCTTTTCTTCAATTGCTCAATAATATTCTTTTGCGATGCTTCATCCCGGTTCTGGCTCAGCTTGAAAACATTGTCAAGGCTTTCCACTTCAATCGTAAAACCAACGATCGCTTTCATCATGTGGTCAATGTATTCTTTTGGTAAACTATCAAATGCACCTGCTGATTGAGTGCCTTCAAATTTGTCCGATACCATTTTCACTGCGTCATGTGTACCGGCTTCATCCATAAAAGTAATTTTTCCTTTTGCATGTACCGTTATATAATTCCACGTTGAGCCAACCGATGGATTAGTGTACCAGCTTGCACTTACAAAACAATGAGGCCCGGTAAAAAGCACCAGCACATTATTATTTTTTTCAAAAGCCAAATGATGGTCTGTCTTCCGCATCAGGTGGCCCTGCAGAAATATTTTATCGCCTTCTGTTTTTATTTCTAAAGGAATTTGTGTGGCAACAGGATAGTTATCTCCAATACCGGTAATGAAAGTGAAAGGATGTTCTTTCATAAAAGCAATTACCTTTTCCTTGTCTTGTTCTGTGTAGTGTGCAAATTTATACATGGCTATTTTTTTGAACCCAGCAGTAATTCTTTATTGAATTTCATATGCGTCGCACTCTTGTACCAAATAACTTTACTCATCAACCCAGCAACTGCAACATTTTTTCTTCCACTGAAATATCATCCCAGCGTTTTTCAATCTCATTCATCTTCATCACATCCTGCATTATCGCTTCCTGCTTAATACTATTCTTCAACGCATCGCTATATCTTATCTGCGGACTGAATGTTACCTGTGAATAAGCTGGTGTCCATTTGCCAGGATACTTTTTACTAAACGCCGCTTCAATTTTTTTCTGCAATAAAAATTTAGGGTCACCCACTTTATCCCTCATCTCTACAAAATTATTCAAGGCTAATTCTGCAATGGCATCTGCATCAGGCTTTCTTAATGTTTGGTATTCATCCAGTATTAAATTCCAGTTGTCACTGTGCTTATCAATTAAGCCATTTAATATACGGCAGTCTTCAAAACCACAATTCATTCCCTGTCCGAAGAAAGGAACAATAGCATGTGCAGCATCACCGATCAGTGCAAACTTATCCTCTCTCACCCATGGAAAACATTTTACCGTTACCAATGATGAGGTAGGGTTATGAAAGAAATCTTCTGATAATGTCGGCATCAGTTTATAAGCATCAGCAAATGTTGATTGAAAAAATGTTTCTACTTTTTCTTTTGTATCCAAGCTTTTAAAAGAAGGCTCACCATCAAAAGGGAAAAATAAAGTGCAGGTAAAACTACCATCGATATTCGGCAAAGCGATCAACATATAATTTCCCCTTGGCCATATATGCAACGCATTTTTCCCCATTAAAAATTCACCATTGCTGCCTGCAGGAATATTTAATTCTTTATAGCCAAAGTCAATATAGTATTGCTGGTATTGAAATTTGTCGTGCTGTAATTGATGTGTTAGTCTTGCTGCAGAATAAGCGCCATCGCTTCCAAACAACAGATCAAAACTAAAATTGGATGTTT
>JAZKGV010000241.1:0-19226 GCA_040385725.1 Bacteroidota bacterium
AATATTTATTCCGGAGCATGCAAGCCAATTCTGTAACACCTGCAGTATAAATTGTGTAAATTAATTCACAAGACTAAAAGTTTAATAGTTGGTTGTGGAATTTTTTCAACAATATTTATCTCTTATCAGCTATATCTGATTTTGGCTGTTATGGCATTATGTTTGAAAAATAGTATAAGTCCGTAGTAAGAAAGTTGTGTAAAGTGAAACATCTGAGAACATACTGATAACGTTTGGGCGGTTGATCCGTCAAATGGATACTTACAAAAGACACGAGGGGCTTTGATAGTAGTATCAAGGCTCTTTTTTTTAAAAAGACTAGTACAAGTTTTTTATAATTTATATAGTAAAATATATGATCAAAAAAATAAAACATACCAGTTCACCACCTATTGAACAATTACAAAAAGCATTAACGGGAATATCCGGTTTTGATGAAATTACAATGGGTGGTTTGCCACAAGGAAGGCCCACATTAATTTGTGGTGAGGCAGGTTCAGGCAAAACTCTTTTTGCAATGGAGTTTTTGATCCGCGGGGCAATGCAATTTAACGAGCCCGGTGTGTTTGTGGCATTTGAAGAAAAAGCAAGTGATCTTGCTGTTAATGTGGCATCGCTTGGATTTAATGTAAATAAACTTATATCCCAGGATAAGATCCGAATTGATTATGTACATATTGAAAGAAGTGAGATCGAAGAAACAGGCGAGTATGATTTAGAAGGTCTATTTATAAGGCTTGGTCATGCTATTGACAGTATTGGTGCTAAAAGAGTAGTACTCGACACTATAGAAAATCTTTTTTCAGGCTTAAACAACGAAGCGATATTAAGAGCAGAGTTGCGCCGGCTTTTTCAATGGTTGAAAGAAAAGAAAGTAACTGCTGTAATTACGGGTGAAAAGGGAGAAGGTACACTTACAAGGGAAGGGCTTGAAGAGTATGTTTCAGATTGTGTGATAGTACTTGACCATAGAGTGGCAAATCAAATATCTACACGGCGGCTAAGAATTGTTAAGTATAGGGGTTCTGTACACGGTACCAATGAATATCCTTTTCTTATTGATAACGATGGTATATCAGTTTTGCCTGTAACCTCTCTTAAACTGGAGGGTAAAGTATCGTCCCAGAGAGTATCCACCGGTATTGAAGCATTAGATGCCATGATGGGTGGAAAAGGCTTCTACCGCGGCAGTAGTATTCTTGTCTCAGGATCTGCCGGCACAGGCAAAACAAGTATCGCTGCAACTTTTGCACAGGAAACCTGTAAAAGAAACGAACGCTGTATATATTTTGCTTTTGAGGAATCTGCAGATCAGGTAATTCGTAATATGAGTTCAATTGGGCTTTCTCTTGACAAATATGTAAAAAGCGGTTTACTCGAATTTCATTCTTCAAGACCCACAATGTATGGTTTGGAAATGCACCTGGTGGTGATTACTAAAAGGATCAGGGAGTTTAAACCAAAGACTGTTATAATTGATCCTATTACTAACCTTGTTACGGTTGGCTCTGCAAGCGAAGTACAATCAATACTTACCAGGTTGATCGATTTTTTACAAATACAGGGCATAACGGTAATGTTTACAGGACTTACTTTTAATACATTGATAAAAGAACAGACAGATGAAACGATATCCTCTCTTGTAGATGCCTGGATATCGGTCAGAGATGTTGAAGCGAATGGTGAAAGAAACAGGGGGTTATATATAATGAAGTCCCGTGGTATGAAACATAGTAATCAGGTAAAAGAATTTAAAATGACCAATAAAGGATTACACCTTGAAGATATGTATTTGGGAGCTGATGGAGTTTTGACAGGCTCGGCAAAGGAAGCTCATAAGCTGCAAATTGAAACAGATAAAATTTTAAGAGAAAGAGCAAAGAACAGAAATGATAAAGAAATAGCAAGAAAGGCAAGAGAACTTGAACTTAAAATTAATTCAATTACTTCTGAATTTGAAGCGATAAAGGAGGAGCTGGAAAACGCATTTAATGAAGAGGATCTTAAAAAAGGCATTATGGATAACAAAAGGCAGGAACTTATACGTTACCGGGAAAATAGTGATGCAAATATTAGTAGCAAAAAATAAAAGACCGATGGCAAAAAAACAATTCTGGGAGTTAAAGTTGTATGTAGCAGGCGAAACAGCAAAATCGGTTACAGCATTAACCAACCTTAAAAAATATTGTGAAACACATTTGAAAGGCCAATATAAGATTGAAGTAATTGACCTTTTGCAGAAGCCCCAGCTTGCTGAAGGTGACCAGATATTCGCCATACCCACATTGGTGAGAAAAGTGCCCGAACCGATCCGTAAAATAATCGGCGACCTTTCAAATGAAGAAAAAGTATTAGTTGGTTTGAATATTGTGCCTGTAACAGAAAGTAAAACATAAACATACATGGAAAATAGCTTAGATAAAACGGATGGGTATGTTTTGAAATTATTTATAACGGGGGCATCACCAAACTCATCCAAAGCAATAACTAATATCAAGGCTATCTGTGATGAATACCTTAAGAGTGGTTATAAACTTGACATCATTGATATTTATAAGCAGCCTTTGATGGCTCAAAATGAACAGATAGTAGCATTGCCTCTTTTAATAAAGCTTTCGCCGCTGCCTGTAAAAAGATTGATCGGGAATATGTCGGACAAGGATAGAGTATTAAAAGGTCTTGAATTGGACAACGCATTTTAATATTTATGAAAACTCATGAAAACAAATATGAAGAGTTAATTGCTCAAAACGAGGATTTAACATCCCGTCTTGAAGAAGCAATGGATATAATCAATGCCATACGTTATGGTGAGGTGGATGCGGTGATCATAAACAAAGGAGAAGAACCTGAATTATATACTTTAAAAACAGCAGATCATACTTACAGGGTGTTTATTGAGAAGATGACAGACGGTGCTGTTACCTTAAATAAGGAAGGCATTATACTTTATTGTAATTCCAGTTTTGCCAATATGCTGGGGCTCTCTTTATCCGAAGTACTGGCAAAAGCTTTTGAAGATCTTGTTCATCCTAAATATAAAACTTTTGTAAATGGGCTGATAAAAAAAGCCTGGAAAAATGACTGTAAAGGAGAGATAATTTTATCAGGCCTGCAAAAAGAAATCCCTGTTTTATTATCTGTAAATACTTTGGAAATTGATGGCGGTAAATCTTTAAGTATTGTAATAACTGATCTATCTTTTCAAAAGGAGATGCAGGAACAAAAAAAGGCAATGGAACAGAAAGATGAGTTTATATCTATCGCCAGCCACGAACTAAAAACACCTGTTACCAGTATCAAAGGATACCTGCAGATACTACGGCATGGATTCAACCAGGATGGAAATGCAAAGGCTGAAGAAATGCTTGGTAAAGCAGAAACACAGGTTAATAAACTTACCAAGTTAATAAACGAACTGCTCGATGTTAAAAAGATGGAAACAGGGCAGTTGCAGTTTGCGGAAGAGCCTTTTGATTTTAATGAAATGATAAAAGAAATTTTTGAGGAAAATGAAAGTTTATGGACAAAGCATATAATCCGGTATCATCCACGGGATGACGGCAAAGTTCTGGGAGATAAAAACAAAATTGGCCAGGTGGTAATTAATTTAATTGATAATGCCTGCAAATACTCACCGGAAAAAAGCGTGATCAATATAAGTGCCACCAGTTCCGGCAATAAGATAAAATTTTCTGTAGCGGATGCAGGAATAGGTATTTCGCCGGAACAACAGGAGAGGGTATTTGAAAGGTTTTACAGGGTGAAAGGCCTTGTTGAAAGCACTTACCCCGGTCTTGGCCTTGGGCTGTATATATGTGCGGAAATAATTAAAAGGCATGGAGGAACAATCGGCGTAACAAGTGAAGAGGGAAAAGGGTCTGTATTTTATTTTGAACTACCACTACTATAAATCTATATATATGAAAAAGATTTTTATTGCAGATGACGATTCTGATATTCTTGAAGTATTAAAGATAATGCTGCAAATAAAAGGATATGAAGTAGAAGCAACATCTAATGCAAACGAGAACTTTATAAGCAATGCAGCGAAAGCTGATTTAGTAATATTGGATCTGTGGATGAGCGGGATAGATGGAAGAACTGTGTGTAAAGCATTAAGAGCTGCAGAGCAGACTAAACATATTCCAATCATTTTCATGTCTGCTAACAGCAGTTTAAAAGAAATTGCAAAAGAATATAACGTTGACTATATCGAAAAGCCTTTTGAAATGAGTTATCTGTTGAATAAAGTTCAGAGGTTGACAACGGGTAAGGTTGAATTCCCATCAATATAGTCGTTCATATTTTTACAAGACAGTAAAAAGCAAGCCTGTTAATTAATAAGTTCCGGCATTGTTATTTTAATCTTTTGATCCTTGCTTCCGCACTTTCTTTTATTATTTGTTTGGTACGTTCATTAAGGTCGGTTGCCGCCGCTAATTTTTGTAAAGATAATTCTGCGTTGAGCAGGGCATTCTTTTTATCGCCGGTTGTTTCGTATGCTTCGGATAAACTTTCGTAGGTATTGGATGAGTTGGGATACGTTTCAACTGCCAGTTTAAAAACTTCAATGGCTGCTGCAGGTTTTTGTGCCAGCAAAGCATATCCATTAGTATTAAGTATATCTTCTCTTATTACTGCATTGTAAAAAGGCTGAAAGGTTGAATCAGCACGGTACATTGTTCTTGCTTTTCTAAATTCAGCCAAAGCTTTTTCCAGTTCCCCATTATTGATGAGCCACATAAAATTCTTATTGGTGAGTACAAACTCTTTTTGTGTTACTGGTTGTTGCAGGTTCTTTTTCAGAAACTCCACCGTACGGAGAATGATCTGTTTTGATTCATCCGATGCATCAAAAATATCAAAAGCATGAATGCCATTTAGATAATTGATCACCTCAAGCCTTGTATCCTGCATCAATGATGATTGAATAAAATCGTCAATGCCGGTATTGAGTAGCTGGGCATCTTTTGCAGCTCTTACTATTAATGTTGGCAGGTTTTGTCTTAATGCACCAAGACTGTCGGGGCCACCATAATATGCCACCAGCGCTTTTATATCTCCGGGTTTTGTTTTGTATGCAAGCCGTAACCCCGTTCTTGCATTGGCAGAACAGGTCCATAAACCAATTTTATCTGCATCAATATGTAAGGAGGCGGCATTTTTTATAATGTGGTCGATCAATGCACTGCCATCTTCGAGTGAATGGCCACGTTTACTTTGATAATTAACAGCGATCATTCCTTTTGCGGCAATCAGTCTTGCCCAATCACTGTATGCCCGCCACTTTAGTAATTCCATGCTGCCTACGCCATTATTAAATATCACAACTGGTAAAGCAGTATGCTTATCATTATCCGCCGGGTAATAAATATCGAAGTGTAAAGCAGTATCATTCACTTTGCTGAATTCAATATTTTCTTTTACTATCACTTGCTCCATAGCCTTTGACTGGATCACCAATGGACGCAGCGTTACATTCTGTGCAGAACAGAGAGTGAATAATGATAAGAACGGAAGTAATGCAATAAGCTTTTTCATATACTGTATTTACAGCAAGATAAGTTTGCAGTCAGCAATATTCTACCGATCCGATAAATCTGTAGATCATTTTTATTGAAAGGAATGGAGAACTAATTACCAGCAATCAGTGTATATGCATACAACGGCTTACCCACCGGCCCGGAATCAGCAGCAATAATATAACCATCTTCGAGAGAGCGTTTTCTTCTTTCCGACGTCAGTCTTTCATCATCATCAAATAACAGTTCGCCAGGCAGGTTATGTATCACCCTGCCCTCTTTCCAAACCATGATGTGTATATGGGCGGGCAGGTCGGAATTGGGGTAACCCTGTGGTTGTATCGTTTCAAATTCAAATATGCCTTTTTCATTTGTTTTAAAATAAGCAAACAGGCGGGCATGGTTCATATCACCGGAGTTCATATTCACATGTGCAGATGTATCAGCATACAAACCTTTATCGGAAGTTTGATACACATAAATTAATGCACCGCTAATGGGTTCGCCGGCTTTTGTCTTTACTATTCCCTGTACGGTTATTTTTTTACCCGGCTCATTGGCTGTTACCATTGTAACTTTTTCTGCCTTTGCATACTTCTTTATTATTTCCCTGAAATTGGTTAATGAATGGAGCGATAAATAATTGTTATCGCTTAACACATTGCTGATGCTTTTTTTTTGTGATGACAATGCAGCATCAATATCCTGTAATTGTTTATCCTTATCCTGCGCCGTAGATATGCAACTGGCGAAGAGACAAAAAAAGATAGCTGAATATTTTTTCATAAAACTTTTTTTAACCGCTAAGTCGCAAAGACGCTAAGTCTTCTCTGCATCTTAGCGCCTTTGCGGTTATCATCATTCTGTTCTCAAACTGGTAACAGGATTTGCTTTTACCGATTTCCATACCTGGAAACCAATAGTGAGCAGTGTTACCAATAACAAACCTGCAATACTGAAAGTGAATACCAATGGGCTGATGTTTGTACGATAAGTAAAATCTTCCAGCCACTTATAGGCAGCGTACCATGCCAATGGCATGGCAACTAAACAGGCGATGCTAAATATTTTTATAAAGCTGCTAAGGAATAATACAGCAACCTGTTTCTCACCGGCGCCTAATACTTTTCGTATGCCTACTTCTTTTGTTTTTTGTTCCGCAGTATATGTCGCCAATCCAAATACACCCAACACCGTTATTAAAATGGCCAGCACAGCAAATGCCTTTGACAAAGCAGACACTCTTTCTTCTGCTGCATACATGCGGTTGAATTCATCGCTTACAAACCAATGGTCAAAACCGGTATTTGGATAAACAGTTTTCCATTTTCTTTCTACAGCGGCCATTTTTTCTGCAAATTTTCCAGCGGGCAATTTTACATACACGATTTTATCAATAAAATGCGGCCTTGTATTAAGCAATAAAGGTTCAATGGGCTGGTGCATACTGCGAAATGGAAAATCTTTTACTATACCAATGATCTTAAATATCCTTCCGCTGTCAAAAGGAATGGTAGCGGTGGTACCTAATAATTTTTCCATGGGCTGGTTGATAGATCTTACAGCCGCTTCATTCATAATGAGCGCATTGCTGTCGTTGGGATTGCCGATTTCAAAATCTCTCCCGGTGATGAATTCAAGGTTATAGGTTTTAGGAAAATCATAATCTACGTTCAGTTGGTTCCATTGCAATTCGTTGTTACCAAAATCAGTGAACTTAACCGGCACACCAACCCATCCAAAATAATCCAGGCGGGGAAGATGGTTGGCCATTGTCACATTTTTTATTTCATGGTCTTCCAGTACAGAACGTTTAAACTCTTCATATCTCGCCGGGTCGGCAATGCCACCAAATCGGATGGCCATTAACTGGCTACCAGTTTCATTGAGTTTTGTGGTTTTTAATTTATCCATTTGTCTTATCACGATAAAAGTGCAGATGATCAACACCAGCGATACGACATATTGTGTGGTCACTAATCCTTTCCTGAAAAAATCAGCGGCCTTTCCTTTTACAATGGTTCCTTTCAGTACCTGCACCGCCTGGAAGCCGGATAAGTATAGGGCAGGATAAATACCGGCGATAAAGCCCATGAACAATACAATACCAAGTATCATGGCCATCATTAACGGGTTGAACACAGAACCGAATGTGAATGTTTTATCAGCCAGGTGATTGAAGGGATATAAAAAGATAAGCACCAGTATCAATGCCATGATGAGTGAACCAAACACCATTAAATAAGATTCTAAAAAGAATTGTTTCGCAATGCCAAACCGGTTGCTGCCGAGTGATTTTCGCAGGCCTACTTCTTTAGCCCTTTTTATAGAACGTGCCGTGGCAAGGTTCATATAATTGATACAGGCAATTAAAATAGTGAGTATGGCAATAATGCTGAAAATGGTGAGATAGGTTTTGTCGCCCCTGTTCTGTCCTTCCCACAAATTCTTTTTATCAAAATGCAGGTCAGCCATTTTAGTAGTAAAGGCTGTCATTTGCCAACCATTGGCCACAGCTCCTGAATCGGAATCGATCATTTGCTTTGCCAGCGTATTTAATACCGTGTTGATAGGTTTGATATCGCTGCCTTTTTTGAGAACCATATAATTTTCAAACCAAAAAGTGTGTTCGCCAAAACGGGAGCCACCCAGGAATTCATCAAAATGTTCCTCATGAATGGGCCGCAGTGCATTTATGTTTACGATGAATTGAGGTTTAAAGGTGGAGTTGGATGGATACTCTTTGTACACGCCGGTAACTTTTACATCAATCTCACGGTCATTAGTGCCCCATTTGTGTTTGAGCGTTATGGTTTGCCCGATGGGATCAGATCTGCCAAACAATTTTTCTGCACCGGTTTCACTGATGATCATAGATGCATAGTCTTCAAACATTTTTTGGCGGTTGCCATGTAGTAATGTAAAATCAAGCACCCGGTCAAAGCCTGGCTCTGCCCAGCGGATCTCTTCACTAAGAATGATCTTATCTTTTGCTTTATGGTGTATAGAAGTGGGATAGCCGATATAAGCAATGCGTACGGCTTTATCAACCTCGGTGCGGTTATCTTTAACATACTGCAAAAAATAACCAGGGGATTCTACATTATCGAATGAACGGCCATCGCTATTTTTCCAGGTACAGCCGATACGCCAGGTATCATCGTAATGAGGATGCATGGTATTATACCTGAGTTCATCCGTTACATATAAAAAGATAAATATGGCACTCGACAATCCCAGCGCCAGCCCAAACATGTTGAGCAAAGTGAAAGACAACTGGTTTTTAAAATTGCGGAAGGCAATGAGCAGGTAGTTACGAAACATGGCTGTACTTTTTAGAGTATTAAGATACAGTTCATCAGCAGCATTTTTCTACCGATCCGCTAATTCCGTCACTAAACCCGTTGTTGCCGGCATTGCTTTAACATTTCTTTACGGAATGCAGAAGGTGTTTTGCCGGTTAGTTTTTTGAACACCTCATTGAAGGTGGATAAAGAATTGAACCCGGCATCATAAGCAATAGAAGCAATTTTATCATTGGCATGCTGATCATCGGTCAATAAAACTTTGGCTTCTTCCAGGCGGAGATGGTTGATATAATCATTATAAGATTGCTGCAGTTTATCATTAACTACCTGGCTCAGGTGATGTTTGCTGCACCGGAGTTGATCTGATAATTGGGCGATGGTTAGTTCGGCCTGCAGGTATAATTTTTTTTCCCTCATCAGTTGCTGGAGCGATACACAAAGCTGTAAGGCATCTTCTTCTGACAGTGTGGAGTTAGCGTATTTTTTATTTGGCCTGAAGATCTTTAAAGATGGTATCGTAATGTCTTTTTCTGTTTCGTCTGTTGCATGGCCTTTTATAACACTAAATACCACGGGCCTGGTAAGCGCTGTATAACTGAACCAGTAAATACATACACTTAGTATGATAAATGCATAACGGAATTCATGCCCACGGGGATATACCATGTATAAAAGAAAGAGCGCTGTGATCACAATCAGTGAACTTATTAAAGAAACAACAATGAATTTTTTTATCCAGCGTAGTTGCATCACGATGTTGCCGGCAAAATATTGGGCAACACTTTCCCTATAATTTTTTAACATGTAAAAAGCAGCCAGGTGATAAGTGGCGGCACTTGCGGTGAGTACAAATAAACGGAAC
Organism: Bacteroidota bacterium; assembly: GCA_040385725.1. Taxonomy (GTDB): domain Bacteria; phylum Bacteroidota; class Bacteroidia; order Chitinophagales; family Chitinophagaceae; genus Ferruginibacter. Next base: position 9,696 of record JAZKGV010000241.1, read on the forward strand.
CCCGGGTGGAAGATAACCATGGCTACGGGGCGGGGGAGACCGCTGGTTTCTGCAACTACCAGTAATATCATCACTGCCAGCGGCAATACAAAATGGGTACTTACTTTATAACCAACTGTACCGGGCAAAAGCAAATGTTTTACGAATAAAAAAATGAGTGGGCCATACAACAATGGTAGCCAGTGGGAGAACATGTAGAACACAGGCCAGTTCTCCATTAGCCATATTTTGCTCATTACTTTTAGGGTGAGCTGTAGCAGCATGGTACCAAGGTAAAGCAGCAAAAAAATGTAAGCACTGTGGTGCAGTTTTTTGTGGATGAAAAAAAGTATCAGCAAGGCTCCCTGCACCACACCGAACAATAAAATGAATATCAATGGCTGCATGGCCTTTTATATTTTGTAAAAAGGTCTGAAATTAAAATGGGGCAGGCAAATGATTTTGTATGAATGGTGAGATATTATGCATTGACCAGCCGGTTATAAATAAAATTTACCCTCCGGTCACAAAGTTTAAAACTACGGTGAACCTGTGAGTACATTTATAACAGACACCAAATTTTTTGTATGACAACGCCATCCGGAATAAAATTGCTCACAACCATTATTGTTACAGTTTTTACATCGATGCATCCTGTTTTTTCACAGGGTAATTATGCTGTTACTGCTGTTACGGTTATTCCTATGAATACAGAGAGTGTAATTCAAAATCAAACGGTATTGATACGTAACGGCAGCATTGAAAAGATCGGTTCGTTTGAAAAAACTATTATACCTCCGGATTATATAAAAGTAGAAGGCAAAGGAAAATTTTTAATGCCGGGACTGTTTGACATGCATGCTCATTTTTTTCAAGAACAATACGATGATCATAATAATACCAATGACAAAGAGTTAAAAATGATGTTGGCCAACGGGCTGACCACTGCAAGAATTATGGCCGGCCATCCTGATTATCTTGAAGCAAGGAAAAATGTAGCAACAGGCAAATGGGTTGGCCCTTCATTGATAGTGGCAAGCCCTCAACTGGTGGGGCGATGGCCTTGGCCGGGAGAGTTTAAAAATTACGAAGTAATTGATACAAAAGAAAAAGGAACCGATGCGGTGAAGAAGTTTAAAAGGGATGGGTATGATGCCATCAAGCTAACGTTCATGGTGAAAAGAGAAGCGTATGATGCAGTGGTGGCTGCAGCGAAAGAGGAAGAAATAAAAGTTGTAGGACATGTGGGTCCTTTAGTAACATTACCCGTAGCGCTGGCTGCAACAGAACAGGTAGAACACATGGATGAATTTATTGACATGCTGTTGCCGGATACCAGTTACAACCATGGGCAAAGTGTATCTGATATGAATATCTGGCGGAAGGCAGCATGGAGCACCGTACCTTTTTTAGATGAAGCTAAGTTGCCTGCATTGGTGAAAATGGTAAAAAATGCAGGGATATATGTAACACCAACCAATTACTTTTTTATTTCAAGTTTTGGAATTACATCTTCTGAAGAGGAGATCAAACAAAAAATTGATTACAAATACATTCCGAAATCACTCATTAGTGGAAGATGGAAAAACAGGCAACATTGGATGGATTTGGCGATACCTGAAGAAAGCAGGAATAAATATGTGAAGCTGAGAAAGAAAATGGTATATGAATTATGGAAAGCTGGTGTACCATTAATGGCAGGTTCTGATTCACCGGAATTTTTTCTTGTTACAGGATTCTCCCTGCACAACGAACTGCAGCAATTTGTAGATGCCGGTCTTACACCATTTGCTGCATTGCAAACTGCTACCATCAACCCGGCCACATACCTGGGATTAAAAGACAAGGGTACTATTGAAACAGGTAAAATTGCTGATATGCTTTTATTGGATAAGGATCCATTGACCAATATTGAAAACACAAGAGCAATTAATGGCGTGTTTAAAAATGGTGTTTGGTATAACAGGGAAGCGCTTGATACTATGCTGGACGATGCAAAAGCTTTATCTGACTAACACAAAGTTGCTATAGCAGTCTATCTTTGTTTCCTGTAAACCATCTGCATGAAAAAAATAAACTGGGGCATCATTGGTTGCGGCGATGTAACCGAAGTAAAAAGTGGCCCTGCCTTTAATAAAGTTGCTAACTCTTCGCTTGTGGCAGTAATGCGGCGTGATGCAGCAAAAGCAGAAGATTATGCACAGCGGCACAATGTACCACGTTGGTATAGCGATGCAGATAAACTTATTAACGACCCGGAAGTAAATGCCATCTACATTGCCACGCCACCATCATCACATACAGCATATACATTGGCGGCTATACGAGCCGGTAAGCGGGTGTATGTAGAAAAGCCAATGGCACTCAATTTTGCAGAAGCCCAACAAATGGCCAATGCCGCCGCAGCCGCAAACATAAAACTGGTGGTGGCACATTACCGAAGGGAGTGGCCGCTCTTTAAAAAAGTAAAACAATTATTACAGGATAAAGCAATAGGAGAAGTGCGGCTGTCCCGGCTTGAATTTTATAAAACATCCATGAGTTCCGAAGAACTGTTGATTGGAAAAAATGCCTGGAGGGTGAACCCGGCAACAGCTGGCGGTGGCCTCTTTAATGACCTGGCGCCACACCAGCTTGACCTTATGTATCATTTTTTTGGTGCTGCAAAAGCAATAACAGGTATTGCCACCAACCAGTCAAGCCAATATGCCGCTGATGATATGGTGGCTGGAAGTATTTTATTTAATAGCGGCGTGGCATTCAGTGGTGCCTGGTGTTTTGCTTCTGCTGTCAACAGCGACCGCTGCGATATCATTGGCAGCGAAGGGAAAATAAGTTTTAGTTTTTTTAGTGGCAACACTGTTGAACTTACTGTGCATGATAGAACAACCAACTTTGATTTTCCTCCACTGCAGCATGTACAGCAACCAATGATAGAAGAAACAGTAAAATATTTTTTAGATGAAGCAACCAACCCATGCACGGGTGCCGAAGGAGCGGAGATAATGCGATGGATAGAGATAGTTTTACAGTAAAGTAAGAAACGCCGCTCAACATTATTTTTGAACGTTCATAAAGAGTATGCAATTTCATGGCATCCTTTTAAGGAAAGGATTCGTTCTCCTTAAAACCATGAAAAATATGCATCGCAAACACCTATTGCTTTTAGCAATACCAGTACTATTATTTTCCTGTAAAAAAGATCAGGGAACATACATTCCACAAATTCCGGAGCCAACAATTCCGCCGGTATTATTAAAAGATATAGTGATACCGAATCTCCCATCACCTTACTATCATTTTGAATATGATTCAACAGGTAAGTCCATCCTGGCATCTTTTGCTTCGGGGTTTACTAATTATAGTATTGAATACAACGGGAACAGGATAAATGCGATGCAGAATAATATTATAGTAAATAAAGACAGGTTGCAATACCTGTATGATAATGCTGGCAGGGTGAATGTTATCAAATATGCAGACTCAACGGGTGTGGTGTTTAAAAGGATTCTCCTTAATTATGATGGGCCAAAATTGATTGCACTGGAACGTGAAATTAATGCCGGCCCAGGCTTTGTCATTGAAAAGACAATGACATTTCAGTATTATGCTGATGGTAATTTGAGAGAGATAACGCAACATTGGCCTTCAGTGAACGGTCAGCCTGCAATCACTTACACTGACCGTTATGAAAATTATGATACGAGCCTGAATGTGGATGCTTTTAGTTTGCTTCACAATAAATTTTTTGAACACCTGGCACTATTACCCGGTATAACAATTCAGAAAAATAACCCAACAAAAATGATCCGTACCGGTGATGGTATTAATTACGAGATCGACTACACCTACACCTACACTTATAATAACAAGAATGCCCCACTCAGGAAAAACGGTACCGGTAAATGGTTGAATGGGCCCGATGCAGGAAAAATTTTTGCATCAAATACGGTGTATTCATATTACTAATGACTGAAAATAGCAGGTATGTAAACTGAAGGAATAAACTGGGGTAAAATATATTAATAGGTAAGCTGATGAAACCGTTTGGTATTAAACCCTGTCCCCACTGATTTTTCTTAGTGGCTTTTTTCTTATTATCACTACCTGTTTACTTTCATCAGTAAAAGGGCCAAGCAGTTTAATTGCTATTATCACTGCAATTCCTATCCATATCCAGGGCTTGGAAAAAATATTCGTAGTATTGTCAACTGTAGTAGCAGTGGTAGTATCAATTGCCCATGCTCTTGCCTGTGCAAGCATTAAGATCGATAGTGCTAAAAATCTTTTCATAACGTGGGTAAAAATCTTTTTCATTTCCTTTCTTTTTTAACAGAGATAAAATAATCAAGCCAGATTTTTACATGTTAAATTTTACCGGAATTTTGTTGTTTGTGAGAAATTAATTCCACATTATTGTATTAATGTGTATAAAAATATTCTTTTCTAATCCGCGGTGAGACTTAAGGCTAAAGTTTTGTAATAGTTATCCCTCGTAAGGCGTTTTCTTATTCTCTTCTATGGTTTGCCGTTTTTTTAATTTTCTTTGCCGGCCACTATAAAACAATAACAGCACCACTGTAAGACTAAGTACTATCCAAAACAAATGCTTTGTGTAATAATGCATCATTACAGGGTCGTTAACAGCGTGAACAACAGTATCCTGGCTATAACCTGCATAAGAGGTAATGAATAGAAACAACATGAGTATCCGGGTGATGTATTTCATTTTGATGATATTGCCTGGGTGTTCATTAAAATCTGCGGCAAAGTATAAGCCATTTTCTCTTTAGCGAAAGGTAACAATAAACACATTTATAAAGAATATTGCAGGGAGTAGAGGGTGTCAGATTATGAAACAAAAAACAATAATTATGTAACAGTGTAATTGCCGGAACTATCTAGCTTACGTATAAATTTTATTTAAAGGAAAAAAATCCCGTCCCCTGTTTCCACAGGGGATTCTTATTGTCATGTATACAGTTACTTGACCAGGGAAAAGTTTGTTAAAATTAAAAAGCTCATTTACTAATGATGTAAATGAGCTTTATCAATAACCTTGACTTACCAGCTAAATTGCTTTCTTCCCGGTAACCAGGTTGTAAATGATTGCAATGATTGCAATTACTAATAATGCATGAATGATACCACCCACACTATAAGCAAATACACCAATTGCCCAACCGATAAGAAGGATCACTGCGATTACATAAAGAATGCTGTTCATAAAATAAGATTTAAATTTTAAAAATGTTGTTTATATACACATAGGTCCCGGATTTTTTATTTCAATTACGAGGTTCTTTTATAACAGTTGTGGTTCTTACCACTTCTTTTCCCCTTGGCCTTAATAAGGCTACCAGGAGAATAACGGCAATTATAGCACCTGCAACATACCTCCATGGGTGTGCAACAAATGAAGTTGTAGTGGTGGTAGTTGTACTTTGGCTTGTTGCAGTTGCGGAGCTATCCTGTGCTGTTGAGATCAATGCAAAGGCATTGAAAAAGATAAACAATGCATATTGCAGTAATTGTTGTAGTTTATTTTTTTTCATGTTAAGAGATTTTTGTTAGTTAATATGTGATATAAATAATTAAAATATCCTGCCAATTTTTTAAAGGCTGTTTTAGGTTGTAAATTAAAAAACTGAGGAAGTTGTTACTTGTTATGAGGCTTGCGAAAAATTATTGTACAGCATATGCCCCATGCTTTTGTACTGTAACAAAATTGGCGCAGGAAACACCTGCGCCAATTTATAAGTAAGGAAAGCGTAAACAACAACTTACCCAAGATCTTTCAACCATTTAATAAGGTCGTCTTTAGCCTTCCCGGTTTTCTGTTGTATGCGGCCCCAAAACTCATCATCCTTGCCATCTTCATACGCAAGGTCATCATCTGTTAACTCAGCATACTTTTGTTTGAGTTTGCCTTTCCACTCATTCCATTTACCTTTTATTTCCATTTTGTCCATGATCGTAAATTTTTGATTCATTTGATAGTAAGTAAAAAATATGCCAGTAAAACTTTAGTATATAATAAGGCAGTGCAACAGTGCTGTTGTAGATTTTTTTTCGCAATAAGGGGAGCTTTGCAGGCGATACTTATTAAACCTTCGGCAATAAGCCTGACAACTTATACAGTAAAGATCCCGTAACAAACATAATGGCGACAGGCCTGTAGCAAATGCCCTAATGCTTTTGATGAGCGGCTGTTGGGTAAAAATTATCATGTTTAATTTTATGTTATCTCAACTTTAAATTTTTAAATGTGCGACTGGTTTAGTAACGCTGTCAATAAGAACTGGCCAACTAAATTTCAACATAATGAATCTAAAAGCAAACATCTTTATTTTAATGCTGTTTTTCAGTTTTTGTTTAACAGCACAAAAAAAGAATTCGATCAATTACTTAAATGAAAAACAACCTGCTATGGTTGCCCGGGTATTTGCCCCTGGAATATTAAGTACGGATGCTCTTGAACACAGCTCGCCTGCATTTTCTCCGGATGGCAAAACAGTAGTTTGGGCAATTATGAAAATGCCTTCTTACCAGATATGTTTGTTAGAAATGAATTTTATAAACAACAAGTGGTCGCCGGCACAAGTACCAGCATTTAGTGATACCACTGCAAATGAAGTTTACCCAAATTTTTCAACAGATGGCGATACTTTATATTTTAGTTCCAATAGAAGTTTAATTAATTCTTCGTTCAAAAATCAAACATTGTGGTATGTAAATAGAACAGCGGATGGATGGTCGGAAGCAAAACCCCTGGATACCCTTGTTTTTAAAAAGGATATTTATGCTAATTCAATTTCTAAAAATGGAAATAGGTATTTTACAACAGGGCCGCATGGAACTATTGACTGGAATATATTTTATACAGATAGCACAGGTAAAAGCAAACCGCTGCCATCCCACATCAATTCTAAAGGATACGAAGACGGGCCTTTTATTGCCAGCGATGAAAGTTATTTGATCTTTGAATCGGACCGGCCAACAGGTATTGAAGGCAATATCGATCTGTATATCTCCTTTCGAAAAAAAGATAGAACCTGGACTGAGCCTATGAATATGGGACCCAAAATAAATTCTCCATCGGCGGAAAGATTTGCAAAAATTTCACCCGATGGAAAACATTTGTTTTTTGGAAGAAACACAGGTAATGGTTTTGATATCTATTGGATTGACGCAGGTATAATTGATGTATTGAAAAAACAAGCGGTTAAAGACGGATTATTAAAGTAAGGGAAGATTTACTTAGATCCACATCAAGTACTTTTAAAAATATCTGCTGGCTCAGGATTTCGTCCCCTCTCTTTGTGTTAGTAAATCTTTTTTGTTCGGAACACTAAGTTTGTTGAACTCACAAGCCTGAAAGGATGATATTATTATAGCCAACACAAAGCATTAATATAAAAATCCCGAAGGGATGATATCAAAACAATATCACTCCTTCCGGGTTTACTTCAAGGTAATAACGACTCTTCTATAATCATATCATCCCTTTGGGATTAAAAAATGTTTCGGGCAATTGTGGACTGGAGCTCTCTGCCAAAGGAGAATATTTTTTTAGTTATATCCGGTGTCAGTTCTTAGAAAATAGATTTTATCTCCATCACCATTCATCCACTTTCAATTTCCTGCATTCCCTTATTCATTTTCTTTGGTTATCATTTAATCATAAAACCCTGCTTATGAAGCAATCTGTTTTCCTGCTTTTTACCTGTATCCTGTTTTCGACGGGTTTGTTTGGTCAACAAAATACTGGGACAAAAATATCCGGTAAAGTATCAGTTGATAAGAACAGCCCTGCAAGAAATGCCACGGTCTACCTGCTGCGGCAACAAGATAGTGCTACGATAAAAATTGCTGTACCCGATGACAATGGTTTGTTTGAGTTTGAGAACATCGCCCCCGGCAATTATATAGTGAACGTAACACATACAGGTTATTCAAATTATTATAGCGATGCTTTTTCATTAGATGAAAAGCATAATAGCATTGCTGTGCCCGGGATAGTATTGCATACCGCAGCCACTACGCTGGCAGCAATAACCATAGCAGCTAAAAAGCCCTTTATAGAGAGGAAGATAGATCGCCTTGTAGTGAACGTGGAGAGCAGTATTGTAAGCACTGGTTCTACTTTGCTGGAAGTGCTGGAAAGATCACCGGGTGTAATGGTGAACCAGGAAAGTGGACTTAACCTGAAAGGAAAGTCAGGCGTTACCGTTATGATCGATGGAAAGCCTACACCGCTGTCTGGTGCCGACCTTATTATTTATTTAAAAAGTGTTCCTTCTTCCAGTATTGAAAGAATAGACATCATCACCAACCCTTCTGCAAAATATGATGCATCGGGCAATGCCGGCATTATTGATATCCGTTTTAAAAAAGACAAACGGCAGGGTTATAATGGCACTTTCGGCATAAGTTATGGGCAGGGTGTTTACGCCAAACCATCTGTTAACATTTCGATGAACATACGCAAAAAGGAATGGAATTATTTTATGTCCGGTGCGTTCAACGCTCCAAAGAACCTGACAGATTTTTACATTAACCGTAAATTCTTTGAAAACGGCAATGGCAACCTGCAATCAATATTTGATCAAAGATCTTTTACAAGGCAACCGCAAAACAGTTATAACTTCCGGACAGGTGTTGACTGGTATGCCGGTAGCAAAACGGTAATTGGTGTATTGCTTAATACCAATTTTTACAACAGCATACGGGATGGTTTGTCCAACGCCGTGATAACGGATGAGGATGGCCTGCTGCAGTTTAAAAATATAACGTCCAACTATCTTACTGATAAAAGAAGTAACCTGTTGGGGAATATTAATTTCAAACACACATTTGATACAACAGGAAAAGAACTGAATGCAGATATTGACCTTGGCAGGTTCAATGCCCGGCCATTGCAAGACATTAACATCAACACTTTTGATGACAACAATGCCCCGCTTGATAACAGCAAACAAAAAAGCGACCAGTAGAGCACCATCACTATCAAATCATTTAAGGTTGACTATGTACATCCATTAAAAGATAAAGCAAAATTTGAAGCTGGTATTAAAACAAGTTTTGTTACCACTGACAATGATGTTAAATTCTATACTGTTGTAGATGGCAAGGATGTGCTGGATATAAATCGCAGTAATCATTTTATTTACACCGAAAATGTAAATGCGGTTTATGCAAATTATTCAAATGAATTTAAAAGTACCGGTGTGCAGGCCGGGCTTAGATTGGAGCATACCAATTCAAAAGGCGACCAGGTAACCACCAACCAAAACCTTAACCGGAATTATGTGCAGCTTTTTCCCAGCGTATTTTTAACGCAGAAGCTGAATGATAATAATGAATTGTCTTTATCATACAGCAGGCGTATTGACAGGCCAACTTACCGGCAACTGAATCCTTTCAAATTATTGGTTGACAACTACACGTACGTGTTAGGCGATCCTTATTTGAAACCTGTTCTCACCAACTCGTTCCAGTTTGGCTATACTTTTAAATCGCAGTATAATGTAACAGTGGGTTATACACAAA
>JAZKGV010000242.1:0-10855 GCA_040385725.1 Bacteroidota bacterium
CAGCAGCAGTGATCAGGATGTTCCAAACTATCCAGCATGAATTTGCACATATCCTTGATCAAAACGTAAGGGTGCCGCTTGCATTCAGTTCTACAAGTGCCAACTCATATACTTCTGACTGGCTTAACTTAACCAACCAGGATGCACATGATGCAGGATTTATTACACCTTATGCCCAATCTGGCAGGGATGATGACTGGGCGGAAATGGTTTCCTTCCTGCTTGTTAATGGCAGACAGTATTTTGAAAATTATGTAAACAGCATCAACTATACCGGCACTACTGCTACCGGCATCACTGCTGCACAGGCAAGGCAAAGGCTAAGGGATAAAGAAGCTGCACTGGTAACTTATTTTGACCAGGCATGGAATATTGATTTTTATGTATTGCAGGCAAGAACAAGAGAAGCAATTAACTCTATACTTTATTAATAATATATAATTTAAAACAGCATGAAAAAATTTATCTTGGGTTTTTGCGGTTTGTTAATTCTAGCTGCATCCTGCAAAAAGGTTGACAATTCAAGCGTATTCAGTCAATCAGCAGACCAACGCATTAATGCAGCCCTTGCAAAACAACAATCAAAACTTTCTGGCGCACAGTATGGCTGGAAAGCGGTTGTAAGGACGAATGCAGGTGGCAACTTTACTTTCTTCTTTTCCTTCAATGATTCAAACAGGGTAAAAATGTTATCCAGTTTTGATTCTACCACCGCTACTGTTGTAAAAGAAAGCAGTTTCAGGCTTAAAGCTTTGCAACAGCCAAGTTTGCTTTTTGACACTTATTCATATATACACCTGCTTGCCGATCCTAACCCTGCTACTGCAGGTGGCGACGCAGGCGCTGGCTTACAGGCTGACTTCGAATTTTATTTTGATGAAGCCAACAGCACAGATGATGTAATTGAGTTAGTAGGACGGTTTAATGGTACTAAAACAACACTTACAAGAGCTACACAGGCCGAAAGAGATGCTTTTGTAAACGGTGAACTTGCTGCAGGTTTAGCGATCAATAAGATACTCAACTACTACAAGCGTTTTAACGTAAACGGAACCGATTCTACTGATGCTTATATCGAAGCTAGAAGTTCTTATATCATCAGGACTGATGATAATGGCAACCTGTTAGATACCACAAGGGATGCTACCTATACTTTAACATTGGGAGGCCTTTTATTCAGCAGGCCAATACAGGTTGGCAGCAGGAGCATTTCTGAATTATCCAATATCAACTTTGATGAAGCTACCAAAACCATTACTGCTACCGGTGATGGACAGCCTGTAACAATTAAAGGTGTGGTAAATAATCCAATAAAAGTTGACCTAGCAGCCCCTGCAAGATGGTGGAACTTTGCCCTGGATGATGGTTCATACTGGATCACTGAAAATGGCTTTCATATAAATGGAATAGATGATGCCCAGGGATTAGGTAATATTCCCGGCTACTTTGGATTTAGTATTTTTTGGCCAGAGTATGGAACATCAGGTGGTGTTACCTACGACCTGTTATCACCTATAACAACTAACACAAGTGGTAATCCAGCCATCATGTTTGGCGCTGCTTACAGGCCGCCGGTTTTTTCTGCAGATGGACGTGTTACATTCCGTTTCCTCGGTACGCTTGGAACTGTTCCCGGTGCCGCTAATGCAATTTATACAAGCCTGAGAACACAGTTTGCAATCACACAAGGCTATTACCTTGTACAGATAAGTGACGACCCTTCTTTTCCTGCATATCATATGGTAAGTGCAGCTGATGGTTTGGCGTGGCTTACATGGCTATACTAATTGACTATTTTTTATACTGATAAAAAGGCTGCTATTATAGGCAGCCTTTTTTCTTGCTAAAAATGTTTGTTACAAACATGCTTAATTAATTAAAACTGCAGGCCTGTAAAAAGATAGAAAACAGTGATTAAAACTAAATCAAGCCCTTTGGCTTAAAAAGCCTACATTTGCACCGTTAATTTGAGTTTATCGCAATTTATAATGCAAATGATTTTTTCTGCTAAGCACTCTTTCTGCCGCTGTTTTAGTCTTCTTATTCTGTTGCCTTTTGCTCAATATTTTTTATTTATAATTTTTTAGTAAATGAACATTTATGTTTCAAACTTAAGCTTCAACATTCAGGATGAAGACTTAAGGGGATTTTTTGAAAGCTTTGGTGAAGTAACTTCTGCCAAAGTAATTACTGACAAAGAAACTGGCCGTAGCCGTGGCTTTGGTTTTGTTGAAATGAGTGATGACGCTGCTGCTGCCAAAGCATTAGCAGAAGTGGATGGCTCTACTGCTGATGGCCGTGTGATGAGGGCTGCCGAAGCAAAGCCAAGAGAAGACAAGCCTGCTTTTAAAAAGCGTTCTTTCTCAAAAAGCTGGTAATATACTACAACTGCCCGGTGCTTAAAGTGGCGGGCAGTTATTTTATTAACACAAAAAATTATTTGGTATGACGAATGATGTAATAGGAAAATATATTGAGTCGAAAGATGTAACAGGCAGGGCGGTAAATATTTTTTTTAAGCAACGCAATGCTATCATGGGTTTGTTTGTACAATGGAAAGACTACGAAGAAATGAAAACAAAAAATTTCTGGCGTATTGTTCCTGAGTCAAAAATTGAAGAATGGAAAAAAACAAAAGACCCCAGCCTGGCAAAACTGTTCAGCGGAAGTGATTTTACCAAACTGAAATAAGAACTGCTTTATAATACCTTGTTCAAATAAGTATATTCCTTTGCGGACTGAAAGGGATATACTTATTATTCTGTAGCCTGCTCCTCCTCATTTTTTTTGTTTCCAATCTCCTTAAACCGGGAAAACAATATCTTTTCTAAAAAAGCCAGGCTGTTTGTTCAAGCCATCGTTACTATTTACTGGTATAGGAATACAGCAAGTTTTTCCATGTGCCTGATTTATAAACAGCATAATGGTACCACATTAACGTACAAATACTAAAAGAAAAAACATGAAAACATTAACCAAAAGCGAACGTAAGAGAGAAAATACCATCACCCTGATTCTGGCCATTGTTGCTGCTATCGGAGTTATTATTACCCTGGTGAGATAAATAGTTGTTGCCTGCCTTTGGCGACAAAACGCCCTGCTGCCATAATAGTTTAACCGTTTCCTGCCTGCTTATATCTGCCAAATTATCTTCCTGGTTTAATAAAGTAAATGTTTCATTCAAAATGTATTTTACTTAGTACCTGTCATTTGTTGGTTTATACTCATACATATAATTTCTATTCTGCTGTTGGCTATTTATAAAAGCAAAGAATTATTAAAATGATGTTGGCAACACATTAAACCTTTGGAAAGTTATTCTGTCAATCGGCTTAAATTTGATGGATACTTAATAAAACTAACTGCCAAATGGATAGAAGGGCCTTCTTAACTGCGTCAAAAGCAAAACGAAAACTTTCCACCCCCCAACTATTCAGGACATTATCCGGTATTAACGAATATGCAGGCGCCTGGGATACAGAAGCAATTATCCACTTATTGAAGCGTACCATGTTTGGCGCAAAAAAATCAGATGTGGCTTTTTTTAGCGGAATGACGATGAGCCAGGCTGTTGACTATTTGCTTACTGTAACGCCAACACAAGCCGCTCCACTTCCCCCGGTAAAAACATATAATGAAGCCATTGATCCGGAAATTCCTACAGGGCAAACCTGGATATATACAACCCAAACAGATAGTAATGCACAAAGAAGAAACTCTTTAAAGAATTGGTGGATCGGCCAAATGGTGAACCAGGAAAGAAATATCCTGGAAAAACTGACCTTGATGTGGCACAATCATTTTGTGATTGAAATGGATGCTGTGGGCAGTGCAATTTTCTGTTATCAAAATAATGCCATTCTAAGAAAAAATGCTTTGGGCAATTTTAAGCAGTTCGTAAAAGAAATCACCATAGATACGGGTATGCTTAAATACCTTAACAATTACCTCAACATAAATACAGCTCCCGACGAAAATTATGCCCGTGAACTACAGGAATTATTTACCGTAGGAAAAGGGGCAGATAATGCAACAGCCCCATACAATGAAGAAGATGTGAAACAGGCTGCCAAAGTTTTAACGGGCTGGGGTGTTGACAGTAATATTAATGTTTCCCTGTTCAGAGCAAACAGGCACGACAGCACCAACAAACAATTTTCTTCTTTTTATAATAATACAGTTATCACCGGCCGTACACAGGAAGACGGAGCTTTGGAACTGGACGATCTATTGACAATGATCTTTTCTAAAGAAGAAGTGTCATTGCATATCTGCCGGAAAATTTACCGCTGGTTTGTTTATTACGAAATTGATGCCACAACAGAACAAAATGTAATTGCTCCATTAGCACAAATATTCAGGAATAGCAGCAATGAAATAAAACCAGTATTGACAGCCTTATTAAAAAGCGAACATTTCTTTGATGCTGTTAATAAGGGCTGTATGATAAAAAACCCAATTGATATTGTTGTAAGCCTTTGCAGGGAATTTAGCGTTGCATTCCCGGTGGCAACAGACTATGTAGCCAATTACAACATGTGGGAAAAACTACAAGTGAATTGCAATAATATGCAGCAGGAACTGGGGCAAGCACCCAATGTAGCAGGCTGGCCTGCTTATTACCAGGCACCGCAATACCAGCAGATATGGATAAATGCTGACACATTACCCAAAAGAAATATTTTTAGCGATACCATGATCGCAACCGGTTTCTCAAAAAATGGTGCTGCCATTAAAATTGATACTACCTTATTTGCGGCCAGTATGCCGGTGCCGTCAAATCCAAACAAACTGGTGGAAGATTCTTTAACCTATTTATTAAGAATTCCGTTATCACAAGAATCAAGAGATAAGATAAAAACAGATATACTTTTAGACGGGCAGGCAAATGATAACTACTGGACCACAGCGTGGAATACGTTTGTAGCTATACCGACTGATATGGCCAATGCTAATATTGTGAAGACAAAACTTAAAAACCTGTATCAATATATCATGCGTTTACCAGAGTATCAATTATCCTAATTTGTTAAGCTAACAGGAATGAAGAGAAGAAATTTTATAGGCAAAGCAATGGCAGCAACAGCGGCAACAACGTTGTTCAACGGATTTTCCCTGAAAGGATTTGCTGCCAATACAATGCTGCACCGTGTGCTGGCAAGCGCACCTCCTATGAACGACCATGTACTGGTGATGGTACGCTTAACAGGTGGTAATGATGGATTAAACACCGTGGTACCCATTGATGTGTATGCCAACTATTACAATGCAAGAACAAATATTGCCATACCACAAAACAGGATATTGCCATTAACAGGCATCAGTACAATGGGGCTTCATCCTTCTTTATCTGGAATGCAGGCAATGTATAACGATGGCAAATTAGGTATCATACAATCAGTTGGTTATCCCAATCCCAATTATTCACATTTCAGGGCTACTGATATATGGATGACAGGTTCTGATAGTGAGGAAATATTAACCAGTGGTTGGGGCGGCAGGTATTTAGAATATGAATTTGATGCTTTCCCCAATGGGTACCCCAATAGCGGAATGCCCGATCCCCTGGCTATACAAATTGGCAGCAGTGCTTCACTGGCATTGCAGGGTTCTTCTGTAAACATGGGCATGAGCATCAGCGACCCTACTAATTTTTATAACTTTTTAAATGGCGTGGAAGACCCATTGCCTGCCGATAATGCAGGCAAAGAATTATCTTATATACGTTCTGTTGTACAGCAAACGCAACTGTATTCCACTGTAATAAAAGATGCGGCATTGAGTGTTACACAACAGGCGGCCTATCCCGATGATAATGCTGTGGCGGCCCAATTAAAGATTGTTGCCCGGTTGATTAAAGGCGGATTAAAAACAAGGGTTTACTTAGTAGAGCATAAAGGATTTGACACCCACTCTTTGCAAACAGATACTGATACTACTGTTGGCAGGCATGCCGATCTGTTAACAGAGCTAAGCCAGGCTGTTAAAGCATTCCAGGATGATCTGAATTTTTTACAAATTGAAGACAGGGTGGTTGGTATGACCTTCTCCGAATTTGGCCGCAGGATAAAAAGCAACAGCAGCGGCGGTACCGATCATGGTGCAGCAGCACCTATGTTTATATTTGGCAAAAAAGTAAATACAACGGTGTTGGGTACCACACCTGCCATACCAACAACAGCAACTGTAGATGACAACATAGCCATGCAACATGATTTTAGAAGTGTGTATGCATCTTTATTACAACAATGGCTCTGCGTAAGGCCAACCGACATGGATGAAATTATGTTACAGAGTTTTCAAAGCCTCCCCATTATTGAATCAGCTTCCTGCAATACCACCACTTATGTTTTTAATGGTAATGGTTATTGGTCAGATGCTTCCAACTGGGTGGGCAATACCATACCTCCAATAGATATATCCGGCGATACCGAAATTATTATTGATCCGGTGGTTGGTGGCCAATGCATTTTGAACCAAAACAGGTCTCAAAGAGTTGGCCCTGGTGCAAGAATCATTGTAAAGCCTTCAAAAGTATTTGTAACAGAAGGAGATTTGAGGCAGGCACAGTAACCTGTCTTATATCTCTGGGCTAAATGAGAGTATTATGCTGCAATAGCATTCAAACGGAGCCAGCTAAAAACAGTCAACTCACTTTGGATAGTTAAAGGCAGGCCGTTAATGATAAGGTCTTCCACTTCTCTTCCTTTGTTTATTGAAAAATTTTCTGATAAAGCTGCAATGCAGTTGATCATGAATAATACCTGGAAGCCATTCCAGCGGTCAAACAACCGGCGGCTGGGAGAACCAGTAAACAGTGAATTTTTATAATCCGTTGCCCATTGGTATTTTCCTGACAGGTTTTCTTTACTAAGTAGCATAATAACATTTTTACCGAAGTGATGGCTGGAAAAAAGATTGATAATTTGATACAACCCAGCGGATTAATTGCAGTGTCCTTCAAGGTAAGCCTTTTAAACGGGAACTGGTGTTAAATTAAATCTTTTCTGCAATTGTTGCACATCTGCTCTTTCACAAAAAGTGCCGGTGAAGAAAAACAACTACCTACCACTTTTTTAATACTACCCCATGGATTAATAAAGCAGACATTTGCTGCATGTTAAAATCAATTGCTGTAATTGAAGATGATGAAAAGATAAGAACTTACCTGGTGCAACAAATGCGGCTGCACATGGAAGTGGAAGATATAGTGGAGTTCAGTGATGGCGATGTTGCTATCAAAGCCTTGTCTTCCAATCCTGTGGATATAGCCATGTTCGACATACAGTTACAGGGAACTGATGGTATTGAATGTATCCGCAAATTAAAACTGATACATCCACGTATGCAGTGCATGGTACTAACCGTTTATGACAATGCCGATACTGTATTTAAAGCATTGAGGGCGGGTGCCAGCAGTTACATTTTAAAAAGCACCCCTGCAGAAAGGATCATAGAAGCCATACATGAATTGTACAGCGGTGGCTCACCCATCAGCAGTGATATAGCAAGAAAAATAATTGATGCCTTTAAGGTAAAAGAAAACAGCAATGATTTCTTTCAGCACCTGAGTAAGAGGGAACAGGAAATGCTTGAACAACTCTCTCATGGTTTCCGCTACAAAGAAATTGCCACCAATCTTTTTATAAGTACAGAAACGGTACGTACCCACATCCGCAATATTTACGAAAAGTTGCAGGTAAACTCAAGAGTGGAAGCATTGAGGAAAACTGGTCTTCTCTAACACTGTCCATAGTCCATGGTCAATACCCAATAATGCAGAGTCTATGGACTATTGACTATGGACTTTCTAATCACAACTACACTACCCTACTACTTTATTCACACTCTTTCTCTTTGCTGCTCCGCTTAGCTTGCACCAGGTTAATAAATAAATTATAAAACCTCTAAACAAGCAGTTATGAAAAAAATTTTCACACTCATTTTCTCTGCCATCATTATTCAGTCTGCCATGGCACAGACAGGAAAAAGCAGCGGCTACACTTTTAAAAAATTCAAAGTAGATGTAAGCCTTGGTTATGCAAAACCACAAAGCGATGACACAGACGGCGGGGTAATTTTTGTAATTGAACCAAAATATGCAGTGCTTAACCAGTTGTCTGTTGGCCTTAGGATGGAAGGAGCAGGGTTGGCACGTGTTGGCAGTGATGGCGAAAGTGGAAAAGTAAGAATACTCGGTTCGTATGTTGCTACCGGTGATTACTATTTCACCAATAACAGGTTCAGGCCATTTGCCGGTGCAGGTGGAGGAATTTTCACCATGGCAAGTGTAGATATTGAAGACAGCGATGAAACAATCCCAATGTCATCAAGCTTTGGTTTTATGGTTCGTACCGGTTTTGAATATGGGCATTTACGCCTGGGACTTGAATATAACATCCTGAAAGATAAAGCCGGGTACTTTGGTGTTAAGCTGGGCGCCTGCATTGGTGGAGGAAGAAAATAAATAATAAACTATTCACCATTTAAATAACTAATCATGAAAAAAAATCTATTACTGCTTGCCGTTATCTTTTCTGCTTTCTCCTGCAAAAAAGATGAAGCAACGGCAACGCCTTCTACAGGTGATTTTAAAACAGGAACAACATGGGTGTACAAATACACAACTTATAATGCATCAGGCACCGTACTCTCCTCCGCAAACATGACGCTTACCATTACAGGCCAACAAACAATAGGCGGAGAAACATGGTGGGTAGCCACAAGTGCTGGTGCACCTTCTTTCATCCGCAAAACAAGTGCTGGTTATTTTACCATTCAAAATGCTGTTTCACAACTTCAGTTTAAAGTACCGGCAACAATCAATGACACATGGCGTGTTACTTACAGCAGTTCTGCCGGAGACTATGGCGATTATCAAGTGCTTGCATTAAGTCAAAATGTAACCGTACCGATGGGTACTATTGCCTGTTATTATGCAGAAGCACACGACAGCAACAGCCTTGAAGATAAAGTTTGGTACAATGATGCCAATATGCTGGTAAAGCAGGAAGAATATGACGATGATGGTACTGGCACCATGTTCAAAGATTTTTCACTGGAACTGGTAAGTTTTACTCTCTGATAAATATTTTACACAACCCTTACAACGCCTGTTACAAATCTCTTGTGCAGGCGTTTATATTTCTCCATTTTTCAGCAATTAAAAAATAATTATGAAACATATCATTATATTATTTACAGCTTTTTGTTTTACAGGCAACAAGGCTGCTGCCCAGGAAAAAATCCAGGAATTATCTAAAAAAGCCTCTAAAGGGTTTATAGCAGATACAGACCATAGTAATGGCAATTACCTGATCACTTATAAAATTGGTGGTGATAAAAAGAAGAATGAAATTTTTTATGAAACCTACCTGTTTGACAAAGATCTTCAGTTCGTTAAAAATGAAGAAATAGCCGAACCAAAATTATCAGCAGCATCAATGCCTGATAAAACAAAAACACGGTTGGGTGCTTATGTAGGTGGATGTAGTTCCTTTGATGTACTTAGTATGAAACTAAAACTAAAATCCTCTACCATTAATACCAAATGGGATTATAAAAAGCAACGGTACGTATATGACAAAACCATCAAATCAGAAACCATTAAAGCAAAAAATGACAATGGAAAATATTATGGCTATGCAGCGTTCAACAGCGCAGATGGCGATGCCCTTTTTGTAATTGCAGCAACGGAAGGTAAAAAAGATAAAAATGATTTCTTTGTTTTAACGGTGAGCAGTGACCTGGAAATTATTGAAAAGCCAATTGACATCACCGGCTCTCAATCGCTTGTATATACCAGCCAGTTTGGTAATGGAGATGTGGTAATGATCTTTGCCCCTAAAAAAAATGAAGCGGATATATCAGCTTATACTTACCTCCTTTATTCAAGTATTGGAGAATTAAAGAACAAAGTAAATTTCAAAAGCCCTTCCGCCAATATGCTGGTAACAAATGTGCAGGAAGCTAACGGCTCTATTTTTTTCTGTGGCACTTCCACTAAATCAAATGACAGCTATGATGAAGTGTTTGATGACTATACTGCAGAAATAAGTAACCCTTGTTATAAAGAAGCAGAAAATTTCAAAGATCAGAAATGGATGAAGAAGGCAGATGACAAAATGGATAATTTTCATATGCTTAAGTTTACCGGCAACCAACTCATTTTTGCAACCACCACGCCGGTGAGTGACTTTAAATCGAAATTTAAAACAGCACCTGCTGATAAAGGTGCAGACCCTTATAAAGGAAAAAATTTCCAGGTAAATACTTTTTATGTAACTGCCAGTGAAGAATACTTTATTGCAGGGCAATTGTTGAGCAAAGTAAATCTTGGACTGGGCAATCCGGTAAAGTCTTATGAAGATATCATCTGCTTTCACTTTGATAAAACCGGTCAGTTAAAAACACAATTCGGTACTCAAAAAATGAATACAGAGAAAAAGAGTGAAATATTCGCCGTTGAACAGCATTTTGTTGCTTCCAAAGATGGGAAAAGTGTTTATTGGGTAGTGATGGAAGTAAAAGGCTTTAAAGGTTACAATGGTTTTTTAGATGCTTACAATGGCGTTCCCACTTATCATGGAAGGTATTTTCCACGTATTGCAAAGATTGATCTGCAAAATAACAGCATCAGTAATTTTTCAGTACTGGGAAATGAGAAATTTTATCTCAACAGTGGATTATTACCAATGAAAGATTATAATGAAGGTAGTATTACCTTTATTGGCAATGATGAAGATTATAAAAAATTATGGCTGGCAAAATATGTGTTTGAATAAACAAACGCCTGGTACCACAGTATCACTCACCACAAATTCTGTAATTAAACAGCCGGTGCAATATTGCACCG
>JAZKGV010000243.1:0-1781 GCA_040385725.1 Bacteroidota bacterium
ATTGCTGCAGCAATAATTGCAGTTTTTGTTCCAGAAGTTTAATTTCTTTTTCCATTAGTCCTGCCGGGGTTTCTGCATTGTACTCTTCAAATTATAAAAACTCTTTTGCAGAACCCCGGCATTGAAAAGAGCCTACACATTTTTGCTGCCACAATTTATTTTCAATAGCACCTCATCAAAACAGAAGAATTGAGTGTATTCAATTTAATGCAGCAAGCAACGTCGGGTTCCGCACTAACATTTTTTCTATTCAAAGTTTCTACTGCGGAAACCACCGCCGGAACAATCTATTCTATTCTTTCTTTTATAAAGTTTATTTTTAACCCAACTAATTTATTTGTATGACAAAGTATTTACTTATTCTTTCAACAATTTTATTTTCCTGTACAGAGCAGTATAGTCCAAAACTTGTAATCAACTTTACGTCAAGAAATAACGACACAATTCAGGAAATGAAGTCATTTCAATTAACAAGTTTAACTGAAATGAATAAAACGGTTTCTTTTGCAAATCCCAAAAGTATTCTTCCTAACACATTTATCTTTGACCCTGTGAAAAAAGGCTTTTATATAGGTCTAATTCGACTTGAACAAAAAGGTGGCATTTGTAATATTTCTATAGATTCAATTGTTATACACGACGGATACAATGTTATTTCTAAAGAATTAAATTTGGGAACGGTTAGATTAACTGATTAAAATTTCATATGAAAAAGATTCTTCTCTCCATTTTCACCACCATCATTTGCGTTAACAGTTATTCTCAAAACGCAAACGACTCCACAGCCATTATCCGTTTGTTAGAAAAAGAATCTTCCACCTGGCGTAGTGGTGATGTAAAAGCACATGCCGATTGCTGGGCCATAAAACCATACAGCCGCATACTGGTTTCCACCGGCGATGGTACTGCACTGGATATAGATCCAAACATGGTGCTCAACCCACCAGCAGGTATGATGGGTAATGGCGGCGTTGCAGTCAACAGCAATTATAAAATGAATATCAGCGGCAGCAATGCATGGGTAAGCCACAATGAAGAATCAACCGCAGCAGACGGAAAGAAAACTTATTCCTATGAGATGAGAATACTGGAAAAAATAAACGGCGAATGGAAACTGGTGGGCCAATCCATACATATTTACAAACCGAAATAAAAAACCAGCAGTAAGCAAACAAGTTGCAGAAATCTTTATCTACCTTGATATAGATTTCTGAACGAACGATTGCCAATCTCTCATACTTACTGCTATGAATGAAATTATAAACTGTGCCACTTATCTCGATGGAAAAAGGGTTGCCAACATTGCCATTGACGACATCAGCAAAACACTCCAACACTCAGAGCAATTTGTCTGGCTTGGCCTTCATGAGCCCGATGAAAAAACGCTACAGGCAATACAAAAGCAATTCAACCTGCATGAACTGGCTATTGAAGATGCACACAATGCACACCAGCGGCCAAAGATCGAGATGTATGGCGATGTTTTATTTGCTGTGTTGCGTACCGCACAGATAAACAAACAAACTTATCATACTGATTTTGGTGAAACACATTTTTTTGTGGGGCATAATTTTTTGATCACCATCAGGCATGGCTCCAGTATTTCGTATGCAGATGTCAGGACAAGATGTGAGAACACACCGCAACTGTTACGCAAGGGCCAGGGCTTTGCCTTATATGCAGTGATGGATTCTATTGTGGACCAGTATTTCCCCGTGGTGGAGGCACTGGAAGAAGACCTGCAGAAGATGGAGGAAAAAATTTTTAAGGATAAGCCTTCA
>JAZKGV010000243.1:1791-5702 GCA_040385725.1 Bacteroidota bacterium
AGAAACAACACAGGAAATTTATCAATTGAAAAGAGAACTGCTGGAAGTGAAGAGGGCTGTATCGCCACTGATAGATATTTCAAACCGCTTAATGCGTTTCGACATTACATTAATATCAGAAGAAACACAACCCTATTTTCGTGATATATACGACCATGCTATCCGTATTAATGAAATGGTTGACCATGCCCGTGAGTTACTCAACACTGCACTGGAAGCAAACTTCTCACTCCTTTCCATTTCTCAAAGCGATGTATCGAAAAAGTTTGCCGGTTGGGCGGCGATCATTGCAGTGCCCACCATGGTGGCTGGTTATTATGGAATGAACTTTAAGTTTATGCCCGAGCTGGAATGGCATTATGGTTATCCCATTGTGGTTGCTTTCACCATCATACTCTGTATTATCATCTATCTTCTTTTCAGAAGATCAGGATGGCTGTAAACAAAAATGTTCTCCCATAACGGGAGAACATTTTTTATAAATCACAATGAAAATATTAATAAGGACCGATATAAGTACGTGTTTGTCCGTTAACAGCCACCCAAACAATTTTTAAATAGTAAGGGCCAACCGGGCAGGAAGTAACTACATTACCAGTTGCATCCAGTCCAAAAGTGGTTGTGCTTGTTACAAAGAAACCTGTGTGCTGTACCTGTCCGCTTACCAAACGGAAATTACAATCCTGCCTTGCCACTAATGGTTGCAGTATGGCAGTTTTAAAATCACGGCCAAACCTGTTGGTTCCCCATTCGGCAACACCTACACCTACTGCCGGAGGCGCAATACCTGTTACGGATATTACAACACCATTGTTATAAGTAAATGTTCTTTGCCTTGCTACCTGCCAGGTGCGTTGTGCACCGTTATCAAATGTTACAGACATTCCTGTGCTGGTAACTGTGTGAATGATCGTACCCAATGAAGCCAGGTTAGATAATTTGCCGCCGCTTACATTTTTAATGATTTTAGTACCATTAATAGTTATGCTCTTATTATCGCTCAAACGGGTAATTTTTAAATTATTGTAAGTGATGTTGTACTGTGAGCCTGGTGCTGCCCAGCGGAAGCCCGGAGAAAAACTTAACACAACACTGCCTGTACGGGTGCGGTTAAAACCAGCGCAGGTGGCACCACTGTAAGTAATTGTGATCGTTCTTGGATTTACTGTGGTATCAACTGTTACATCTGCATCACACCTTAACGGCAACGGTGTTAATGGCCTTGCCCCAACATAAGAGCCACCAAAAGTTTCCAATGCTACGTTGGCATCATCATCTGCTGCATCTGATTCGCCAGAGAACCTTGCCTGGTCGTCTGATTGTACTGCCAGTTCTGTTTCATTGTCTTTAGTATCTGTTGTAGTGGTACTTTCTTTTTTACAAGAAGTAAAAAATAGCCCGATCGATAAAATGGCTACGGATAGTAGTGTGATCTGCTTTTTCATAATTTATTTTTTCGGTTTTGAAATTTGGTTGAAAGGTAGACTGCACGCCTACGTGATGGTTTAAAGAAATGCTAAAAAATTATGCCGCATTTTTAATACAGCTTGTTAATAACAGAAAAGAGGGAGGAAAAATTGCAGGGGATTTGTTAATTGATAGCCTTTTCTACTGTATTGAGAGCAAATTTCAATTGTTGCTCCATGGTGAGGTTGGTGTTGTCGAGTACAATGGCGTCTTTGGCCTGGCGCAATGGGCTTACCTCCCTGTTAGAATCAATATAATCCCTCATTTCCAAATTGCTTTTTACTTCTTCAATGGTTACGTTGGGATTTTTTTCATACATCTCTTTAAAACGGCGCTCTACCCTCACCGCAATATCAGCCGTCATAAAAAACTTTACTTCCGCACGGGGAAAAACGGTGGTGCCGATATCACGGCCATCCATAATGATGCCCTTTTTCTTTCCCATCTTTTTTTGCTGGTCCACAGCAAACTCTCTTACTTCTTTTACTGCTGCCACATCGCTTACTTTTTCTGCAACGATCATATCCCTTATCATATACTCCACATTTTCGCCATTCAGTGTTATTTCCGATTGGTTAGATTTTTCGTTGAATTCAAATTCAAGCGTAATATTTTCCAGGGCTTTTGTTACTTCCTTTTTATTATTCCAGTCCACCGCATTTCTTAAACAATATAACGTGATGGCACGGTACATGGCGCCGCTATCTATATAAACATATCCCAGCGCTTTTGCCATTTGTTTTGCCAATGTGCTTTTGCCGCAGGATGACCACCCATCAATCGTTATGATAATTTTTTTCATCTAAGCAAAAGTCAAGAAAATAATTTAGAACGCAAGAAAAAAGCCATTCCGTTTTTACACGAAATGGCTTTTACTATTTTAAATTTTTTATTACGCTTCTGAGGAAGACGCTTCTTTCTTCTTCTCTGGTTTTTTCAAAGTAAATTTTATTTTTTCCTTTGTTTCATCCAGGTCTGCTACCAACACATCTCCCTGCTTCACAGCCATATTCAGGATCTCTTCTGCTAAAGGATCTTCCAGGTATTTCTGTATGGCCCTGTGCAGCGGCCTTGCACCAAACTGTGCATCATAACCTTTATCCGCAATAAAGTCTTTTGCTTCTGTTGTCAACTCCATGCTGAAACCAAGATTCACCAGGCGGTTCATTACACCCTTCATTAAAATATCAATGATAGCAAAGATATTTTCTTTGGTAAGTGAATTAAATATTACCACGTCATCGATCCTGTTTAAAAACTCGGGACTGAAAGTACGTTTCAATGCTTTTTCAATTACCGCCTTGCTGTTTTCATCAGCATTCTGCATCCTGGTAGCAGTGGCAAAACCAACACCTTCTCCAAAATCTTTCAACTGCCTTGCTCCAATGTTAGAAGTCATGATGATCATGGTATTCTTGAAGTCAACCTTCCTGCCCATACCATCTGTTAACTGTCCATCATCCAGCACTTGTAATAAGATGTTGTAAATATCCGGATGTGCTTTTTCAATTTCATCCAAAAGAATTACACTGTATGGTTTGCGCCTTACACGTTCGGTCAACTGTCCTCCTTCTTCATAACCAACATAACCCGGAGGTGCACCAATTAAACGGCTGACAGTAAATTTTTCCATGTATTCACTCATGTCGATCCTGATAAGTGCATCTTCATTATCGAACATGTATTTAGCTAAGCATCTTGCCAATTCTGTTTTACCAACACCAGTAGGGCCAAGGAAGATAAATGTACCAATTGGTTTCTTTGGATCTTTCAATCCTACCCTGTTACGCTGAATGGCTTTCACCACTTTTTGTATTGCATCATCCTGTCCAATCACCGCACCTTTCAGTTCATCACCCATGCGGCGGAGTTTTTCGGTTTCAGCCTGTACCATACGCTTAACAGGAATGCCGGTCATCATGCTGATCACTTCTGCAATATCTTCCTCTTCTATTGGATAACGCTTATTCTTACTTTCCTCTTCCCATTCA
Organism: Bacteroidota bacterium; assembly: GCA_040385725.1. Taxonomy (GTDB): domain Bacteria; phylum Bacteroidota; class Bacteroidia; order Chitinophagales; family Chitinophagaceae; genus Ferruginibacter. The sequence continues at coordinate 5,250 of JAZKGV010000243.1, forward strand.
GATTTTGCTTTTTCCAGGTCTTCCTGCAGGCGTTTTTCACTATCTCTTAAAGATGCAGCTTCTTCAAAACGCTGGCTTTTCACCACTTTATTTTTCTCCAGCTTAATGTCTTCGATCTTCTTTTCCAGGTCAATTACTTCTTTCGGCACATTGATGTTCTTGATATGCTTTCTTGCACCTACTTCATCCAGTACATCAATCGCTTTATCTGGTAACAACCTGTCTGTCATATAACGTTCACTCAATTTCACACAGGCATCAATTGCTTCTGCACTGTATGATACATTGTGATAGTCTTCGTACTTACTTTTAATATTAGTAAGTATCTGTATTGTTTCTTCAACGGATGGCTGCTCAACGATCACTTTTTGAAAACGCCTGTCTAATGCGCCATCTTTTTCAATTTGCATACGGTATTCATCCAAAGTAGAAGCGCCGATGCATTGGAGTTCG
>JAZKGV010000244.1:0-17703 GCA_040385725.1 Bacteroidota bacterium
CACCGGTTGTATGTTCATAAAACCAAGTGGTATCCAGCTTTTGGATCCGCCCACTTCTTTACCAACTACAAAGGTGGCCAGTATAAGCAGTATGCCTGCTGCATAAGCAAGGTTGGCAGTGGCAGTAAAAAGTTTACTATCGGTCAATAAAATAAATGTTGCTAAAATGCCACTGGCAATAAAAAAGTAAAACTGTTTGCTGTATTCTCTTTTAAAACCTAGAAAGGTTTGTATTACATTATCACCGTTCTTGTATTCAACGGAAAAGATACAAAGCAGCCCCACTGCTACCAGTATGATGTATAACCACACCATCATGCCATCAATACCTTTTCCTATCTCTGGTTTTTTTTGATACAAACTGTAAATGGTTTAATTGCTGAATGGTTTAATTGTTGTTTTGCACCCTTTGCCAACGGGCCTTTTTGATTCCTTGCTTATTGTTCCTTGCTGATTGTATCTTTCAGTTTTCTGTCATCCGGCAGTATAGCATCTGGCGTCACAATTATTCTTTTGTTATCACTTTCTTTTGAAGGTGTTTTTGCGGCTTCCTTATCTTTTTTCATTTTGTCTAATGCATCATTTTCATCTTCTTCATCTATCTCTAATGTATCTTTTATTATTTTGATATAGCCTTTTGCAATAAGATAAGCAGAGTCTTTTGAATGGCGCATACTATCCTGCGTTCGCATTTCAACATATATCCTCGGTGGTATCAGGTTAAGGTTGGAGTAATATTCCAGCCGCTCTTTTCTTGCTTTATCTGTAATAGAGTCTTTAAGGTATTTCTCAATCATAAAACCAACTATCGGTGTGGCATAAGTGCCCCCAAAGCGGCCGCTGTTTTCCACTACGCACATGATGGCAATTTTTGGATTATCCCTTGGAGCAAAGCCGCAAAAGAAACCATGGTTGGGTTGTTTTACGCCCCGGAAATAGTTTTCAACCGTACCGGTTTTACCACATATTACAATGTCTTTTACTCTTGCATTGAGGCCGGTACCTCTTTCCGTTACTCCCTGCATACCATCATGCACTGCTTCAAAAATACTATCAGGAATATCAACCGCCCTGCGTTTTATTTTAAAGCTGTCAAGCATGTGAAATTTATCACCACCTTCTATAGAGTCAACCAAATGTGGTGTAATGTACCATCCTTTGTTTGCGATGTATGCCATTTCATTGGCTACCTGTATCGGTGTTACATCAACTTCTCCCTGGCCTATACTTACCGAACGAAAACTGCAGAAATTCCAGTGCCCTTTTCCAAATACTTTATCATAATCTTCCGGCCTTGGGATATTGCCTCTTTTTTCAGAAGGCACATCCACACCAAGACGGCGGCCCAGGCCAAAAGCATACATATACCTGTCCCAGGATTTCAGGCTGCTGTCAATACTTGGGAATTTTGGGTTATTAATTACTCTTTGCATCACGTTGGCAAAGTAAGTATTGTCCGATACAGTAATGGCATGTCGTAAATCGAATGTACCAAAGTCAAGACAACGCATGGGTTTACCACAACCATAAAACGCACCACCACAACTGAATTGTGTTTCGGTAGTGATAACGCCTTCGTGTAGCCCAATTAATGCCTGTAGTGTTTTAAAGGTAGAACCTGGGGAATAAGTAGCGCTTACCGACCTGTTCAGCAAGGGAAGCGCCGGGTTGAGCAATAGCTCTGTAATGTGTTTTTTTCTTTCCGGCCCAGTAAGATATTTTGGTTTAAAAGTAGGGCTGCTCACCATGCAGAGTATGCCGCCGGTTCTTGGGTCGATGGCCACAATGGAACCCAATTTATTCTCCATCAGTTTTTCACCCAGTTCCTGCAACTCAATATCTAAAGAGGTGTACATATTCTGCCCTGCTACCGCGGCCGTATCATATTTGCCATTCTCTAATCTTTCGATCAGGCGGCCGATCTTATCTCTTTTCCAGTATTCAATACCACGCTGGCCCATCAGTACTTTTTCATAAGTACGTTCCATACCTGTTTTGCCGGCATAGTCGCCATTTTGATAACCTTCGTCTTTATGTTTCTTTAAAAAATTAGTATCCACCTCAGATAAATAGCCCAGTATATTTCCACCTGCATCATACGGGTAACTTCTTACGGGGCGTTCCTGTAAATAAAAACCCGGTACAAATTTGTACATTGATTCATTGAGCATGGCCATTTTTTGTTCACTCAATAATCCATCAAATACCGATGGCCTGCTACGGGTATTCTTAATAATACACTCAACAATTTTTTTATTGAACTGTGCCGTATCGATCCCTAAAATTTTACACAAGGCAAAAGTATCAACCCCCTTAAGTTTATTTGGCTGCACCATCAGGTCGTAAATGGTGGTGTTTTGCAGTATGGGTTTTCTGTGCCTGTCAAATACAATTCCCCTGTCAGGATAAATTACTTTCCTGAACCTTCCCTGGTCATCTGCCATTATTTTGTATTTGGAAGAAAATATCTGCAGGTGGGCCAATTGTAACACAATAATGATAAAGATGCCTGCGAAAACAAGCATGATAACATTTTTACGGCTCTGGTTAAAAACAGACATACCCTATCTCCGTTAACTAACGGAGGATTTATATTTGTTTAGGTTAAACTACTTTTTTTGATACACATCCAGCTACGATGTAAAATTATGCAGTATTCGTCCTGAATTTTTGTTTCCTTGCAAACATTAACTCAGCAACAAATATTAAGCACAGGGTTATAACAGTTGACAGGAGCGTTTTAATGATAAAATACCAGAAGTTGCCGAACTGCAATGCTTCCAGGAAAAACAACCATGCATGGTGTATTAATGTAAGTACACCAGCATATAACATATAGGGAAGCAGGCCACCCATACTACGGGCAGATGGCTCATCATAGTTGGTTTCAGCTCCTTCCTGTGGTATAAGCATATTGATCAGGAATGGCCGCAGGTAAGCAATCAATACACAGGCAGCAGCATGAAAACCGGGATTGTGCCTGAAACTATCCAAAGTAAAGCCAAGTAAAAAAGCCAGTATCATTTGCCATGCCCTGCCAAGGTTAAAGGGCATCCAGATGATAAAAAGAAAATAAATGTACGGCACCACCATCTGGTGCAGGCTTACTTTATCAAGTATATAATACTGCACCAGTATCAGCAATACAAAACGTACTATGTTTTTTACTAAAGTGCTCATTAGCGCAAATAAAATTTATTGTGGCCTGCTGCTTTTTACTTTATCCAGCAACTTTTCTATTTCTTCTTTCTGGTAATTTTTTACTGCATATACATATTGCAGGTTATAAAAATTAGCCGCCGATTTTAATTTGATAACAAAATTGTTGGTACTTACATCAGGTTTTATATCATCAATAGTACCCAGTATCATTCCCGCCGGAAATTTAGCCGTAATGGGGCTTGCCAGTACTGTATCCCCTTTCTTTGCTTTGGCACTTTTTCTTACATTGGTTAATGAAAGATAGTTGGGTTCTTTTCCATCCCATATTACCAGCCCACCTGATGCAGGATCGTTTTTAAGAATGGCTGTTATCTTGCTGTCTTTGTGCAGCAGGCTCATCACCACCGCATAGTTTTGGCTTACCTCGGTTATGATACCTACCACGCCGTTATTGGTATCTACCACGCCTTCATCTTTTTCAAGCAGCTGGCCGGCGCCCCTGCCCAGCACAATATAGTTAGTGGCCAGCGTAACAGAATTGGAAACAACCCTTGCATTTTGATACAGCCATTTCCGTTTGTTGCCGAGTGTATCATAAGGGATCGAATCGGTAACAACAGTGTTGCTGGTGTCAGGCGTTTCAAAATCCTGCTTCAGCATATTACGGAGCCTTTCATTTTCTGCATGAAGGGCTTTGTTCTTTTGCTTCAGCAGAAAAAAATCATTTATCTCGCTGTATTGTTTATTTACCCTGCCGGTAATTTCATTCATGGCAGCAGTACCTACGGCGTTGTGGTATTTATTGTAGTGGATGATGAGATAGATACTCAGCACCTGTAGTAAAATAAATAACAGGAAATTAGAAAAGCGGCGGATGAATAAGAAAACATTACGCACCTGTGAAGAATTATTTAATGTAAAAAATTCTACATTCTAAAACCAACTGCACTTTAGAATGTAGAACCTGTCCTATTATCAAAATTTACAAAATCAACGCATTACAAAAGGATACCTGTCATAATGTTTTAAAGCGATACCTGTGCCACGTACCACGCTCTTAAGTGGATCATCGGCTACATGTACCGGCAGTTTTATTTTGGCCGATATTCTCTTGTCTAGCCCACGGAGCAAAGAGCCACCACCGGTTAAATACAAACCACGGCGGTAAATATCTCCAGCCAGTTCCGGCGGTGTTGTTTCCAATGCTTTTAAAATAGCTTCTTCTATTTTGAAAATACTTTTATCCAATGCTTCCGCTACTTCCTGGTAGCTTACAAACACCTGCTTGGGAATACCGGTAACAAGGTCACGCCCATTAACAGGGATATCATCTGGCGGATTATCCAGGTCTTTCATGGCAGCGCCAACCTGTATTTTGATCTGCTCGGCAGTACGTTCGCCAATAAGCAAACTATGATAGCGGCGCAATGCTTCCATAATATCAGCGGTAAATTCATCACCGGCAATACGGATACTCTGATCGCAAACAATACCTGCCAAAGCAATTACAGTAATACCTGTGGTACCACCGCCTATGTCAATGATCATATTACCAACCGGTTCTTCCACATCAATACCTATACCGAGTGCGGCAGCCATTGGTTCATGGATCAGATACACTTCTTTGGCACCAGCCTGCTCTGCACTATCCCTTACCGCACGCTTTTCCACCTCGGTAATACTGCTGGGTATGCAGATCATCATACGCCAGCTTGGTGCAAACAAAGGTTTTTTGGGATAGATCATTTTGATCATTTCCCTTATCATCAGTTCGGCTGCATTAAAGTCGGCAATTACGCCATCTTTTAATGGACGTACAGTGCGTATGCTTTCGTGGGTTTTTTCATGCATCATCAATGCTTTTTTACCCACCGCCAAAATGTTCTTGGGATTGTTCCTGTCAAGCGCCACAATGGATGGCTCGTTCACCACCACTTCGTCGTTAAAGATGATAAGAGTATTGGCTGTGCCAAGATCCATCGCAATTTCCTGCGTAAAAAAATTAAAAAGCCCCATGTGTATTTAGAGAAAAAATAGTATTGTGAACAATGTGGGCAAAGTTGAAGGAAATAATCTGAATTAACAACGCAGCCTATTTTATTTTTCAACATTTTGGCAAATAATTGTGCAAAACCCCAACCGGGATAAAATCCTTTGCTGGCCGCACACATACTGGCTAAAAGCGATCTTGTTTCGCTGAATTATTTTTTGGGATATTGTTAATGGTTAGTTATCGCTTGAAAGTGGATCTGGGGCAAATTCATAACCAATATCATCCCTGTAATAAATACCATCGAAAAAAATGTTTTCCATCACATACAGGCTTTGCCCAACTGCGTCGGGTATATTGTCGCCATAAGAAGTTACGCATAATACACGGCCGCCGGTTGTAATAACTTCGTCTCCCTCTTGTTTGGTGCCGGCATGGAATATCATAGAACCGTCTATGGCTGCATCTTCAAGCCCTGTAATGCTTTTGCCTGCCTGGTAATTGCCGGGATAACCACTGCTTACCGCCATTACGGTTACTGTTGTTTGTGGGTTTGTTTTCAGTTTAATTTCCTGTAGCCGCCCTTGCGACACAGCAGTAAACAATTCCACCAGGTCTGTATCTATCCTTGGTAACACCACTTCTGTTTCAGGATCGCCAAAACGGCAGTTGTATTCGATCACAAATGGTTCGTCATTAACTTTTATCAGGCCTATGAACACGACGCCTTTATAATCCAGCTTTTCTTTTTGTATGCCGGCAATAGTAGGTTTTACAATTGTTTCCGTCACCTTACGCATAAAATCTTCATTGGCAAAAGGTACGGGGCTCACTGCACCCATACCGCCGGTGTTAGCGCCTGTATCAGCTTTGCCCACACGCTTGTAATCTTTTGCTTCGGGCAGCAACACATAATTTACACCATCCGTTAGCGCAAACACACTCAGTTCAATACCGGTTAAAAATTCTTCTATCACCACTTTTTTACCGGCTTCGCCAAACTTGGCTTGCTGCACCATCAACTCAAACTCCGCCAATGCTTCAATATGATTGTTGCAGATAATAACACCTTTGCCTGCCGCCAACCCATCGGCCTTAAGTACCACCGGCAGCGGATGGGCTTTGATGTATTCAGTACCTTCATCATAATTGGTTTCATCAAATTCCCGGTAGCCTGCTGTAGGAATATTGTTGCGGTTCATAAACTCTTTTGCAAAAGCTTTGCTCCCCTCAAGCCTTGCTGCTTCCTTACTGGGGCCAATAACCATAATATGAGAAAGAGAAGGATTGGATTTAAAATAATTGTAAATCCCTTTTACCAATGGCTCTTCCGGGCCCACCACCAGCATATCAATATTGTTTTTGAGACAAAAAGAGGACAATGCTTCAAAGTCAGTGATTTCGACTGGCACATTAGTGCCAACCGATGCCGTGCCTGCATTGCCGGGGGCAATAAAGAGGCTTTTGCAGAGAGGGCTTTGTTTTATTTTCCAGGCCAGTGCATGTTCCCTGCCACCGCTGCCTGTAATTAAAATGTTCATAGCTAGTATTTGGTAAATTAATCAGAAGATTGGATTTACTGCGAATTTAAAATTTAGCTGACTGTAAACCATATTATTTTTTTTAAGGAGGCCTTTGCAGCAGATTGTAGCGGCATTTTGTTTTGGTAAAAAGAAATTTACTACTTTGGGCAATTAAAATATTTATCAACCACATTATTTAAAATCATTGTATGAGTGAACCAATAAAAACCGGCAAACATCCTAAAGGTCTCTATGTACTCTTCTTTACTGAAATGTGGGAACGTTTTGGGTATTACCTGATGGTTGGGATTTTGTTTTTGTTTCTTACAAACAGCAACGGTAAGGGTTTACCCAAAGCTATGGGATCTGATGTGGTAGGTACTTTTATTGCATTGGTATATTTAACTCCTTTTATTGGTGGTTTACTTGCCGATCGTTATTTGGGATATATTAAATCCATTTTTATTGGCGGCATATTAATGGCTGCAGGCTACCTCCTGATTGCTATGCCGGGAGACTACACTGCTTACATTGCTATGGGTTTAATTATTGTTGGAAATGGGTTTTTCAAACCCAATATTTCTACTTTACTGGGGAATATGTATAACAGGGAAGACCTGAAGCCATTAAAGGATAACGCCTATAATATCTTTTACATGGGCATTAATATCGGTGCTTTCTTCTGCAATTTTATAGCGGCTATCCTTCGTAACAGGATCGGTTGGCAGGCTGCATTTTCTGCAGCAGGTATTGGTTTGATACTTGGCTTAATTGCACTGGCTTTTAATTTAAAACACATAAAAGACTATGATGTAAAAAAGCCAATGCAGCCAGAAGATATGCCAACTTCAAAAATACTGGGTTCTGTTTTTGTTCCTATGATAGTGTTTGCAGTGATTGGCTGGATGCTGCCGGGCAATATTTTTGGCAGCGATTCTGCAGATGCCTTTATGTTCGCCTGTCTTCCTGTGATCGTTTTCTATGTTAATATCTGGAGAAAAGAAAAAGGTGAGGATAAGAAAGGTATTGGTGCCTTATTATTTGTTTTTGCAGTTTCGATTATTTTCTGGACGATCTATAATCAAAACTCTACAGGTTTAACTATTTGGGCAGAGTCACATACAGACCGTTCTATTCCACAATTTATGGAAGGCCCGTCCGAAGCTGTGTATGCATTACAAAAACTTGAAACCAAATCACAAGAGACAGATAGCCTGGATGGCTATATGAGAGTGGTAACAGATGATTCAGCCCATGCCATTAAAACAATGGGGCCTGATCCATATTTTGCCAACATGCCAAAAGATAAATGGCCACCTGACGGGGTGGCTAAAGTTGGTAATACAGAACTCTTTCAATCAATTAACCCTTTCTTTATAGTTGCCTTTACGCCATTAATCATTTTGTTCTTTGCCTGGAGGTCAAGGCGTGGTAAAGCGGTAAGTACCGCCAGCAAGTTTGCATGGGCATTGGTCATTGCCGGGCTAAGCGCCCTGGTAATGGTATTTGCAGTAATGTCTGTACCGAGTATCTATCAATACAAAACAAGTTCGTTTTGGTTATTCTTTACTTATGGGGTATTTACAGTAAGTGAAATTTGCTTAAGCCCTATCGGGTTATCATTTGTATCAAAATTGGCACCACCCAGGTTAACTGCTTTAATGATGGGAGGATGGTTCATTTCCACTTCTATTGGTGGAAAAATAGCTGGAGTAATGGCCAGCTTTTGGGACCAGATGCCGGATAAAAGAATTTTCTTTGGCATTATTGCAATCGCAGCCATTCTTGGTGGCTTACTAATTTTCAGCAGGGTAAAATCGCTGGATAAGATCGTAAGAGACAAAACTGGTTCTGCATAATCAAAATAATTTTCACTGTTAAAGGCGGTACATCGGTATCGCCTTTTTTATTTATCTTACTTTTTTTTACAACCAAAACTTGCTTATGTCTGAGAAAAAATCCTTCCAGCCTTTTGTACCTCCTCATGCAAACGTAGCAGAGCTTACGCTGAAGTCAATTTTAATGGGTTGCATCTTTGGTGTCATCTTTGGTGCCGCCACAGTTTATTTAGCATTAAAAGCAGGGCTTACGGTTTCTGCCTCCATACCCATTGCAGTTATTGCCATTACACTGGGCAGACGTTTTTTAGGAACTACTATTCTTGAAAATAATATTATTCAAACTACGGGTAGTGCAGGTGAAAGTATTGCGGCAGGTGTTGTGTTTACATTGCCAGGTTTTTTGTTTTTAAGTGACGGCGGAGGTGATCAATTCTTTAATTATGCTACCATATTAACACTGGCCATTTTTGGTGGCATACTGGGTACTTTGATGATGATACCATTGCGTAAATCACTCATTGTAGATGAACATGAAACACTTCCTTATCCGGAAGGAACTGCCTGCGGCGATGTATTGAAAGCAGGCGAAAAAGGTGGTGATTTTGCCAAGACAGCTTTTTACGGATTGGGCTTTGCATTTGCGTATGCCATATTGCAAAAGGTATTTCATGTAATTGCAGAAGTACCTGCCTATATCACTAAAAAGACAAGTGATTATATGCAAAGCGCTAAAATAAGCGGAGAGATAACGCCGGAATACCTGGGTGTTGGTTATATCATCGGGCCAAAAATTGCCGGGGTACTCGTAGCCGGTGGTGTGTTTGCCTGGATGGTGATGATACCACTTTTGACTAAGCTGGTACCGCCGGATATTATCGCTACACAACTAATAAAACTTGGTTATTTGAAAGATATGCTGACTGCTGGAGGTAAAGGTGGCTGGGACCCTGCGGCACATACTTTTAATGATTTTTCTGCTGCTGTTTACTATGCTTATGTAAGACAGATAGGTGCCGGTGCAGTTGCCGCAGGTGGTTTTATTACATTGATCAAAACAATACCCACCATCATTTCATCTTTTAAAGGAAGTGTGGGAGGTATTGCAAAAAATGATGACGGCACAAAAAAGGAAGTGTTGCGTACAGAAAAAGACCTGGATATAAAAGTTGTTTTATTTGGAAGCATAGGTTTGATCTTACTAATGGCATTTCTGCCACAATTACCCGGAGACGGTATTGCTCAAAAATTACTGATCGGGTTACTGGTAGTGATATTCGGGGCTTTCTTCGTTACTGTTTCTTCCCGTATTGTTGGTTTGATCGGGTCTTCTAATAATCCAATCAGCGGTATGACAATTGCGACACTGATGGGTACCTGTTTAATATTTATCGCAGTGGGCTGGACTGGTAAGGCGTACGAACCAATGGCGCTTGTTGTGGGAGGAATGATCTGTATTGCTGCAGCGAATGCAGGCGCTACATCACAGGATCTAAAGAGTGGTTATATTGTTGGTGCCACACCACGTAACCAACAGATAGCTTTGTTTATTGGAGCCATCGTTTCATCCATTGTAATTGGGTTAACAGTGAAATTTTTAGATACTCCAACATCTGCTATGATCGCAAAAGGCGTAACAGGCCATGCAATCGGCAGTGAATATTTTCCTGCACCACAGGGTACACTGATGGCAACTTTAGCAAAAGGTATTTTATCGTTTAACCTCGACTGGCAGTTTGTACTGGCAGGTGTGTTTGTTGCCATTGTAATGGAACTCTGCGGTATCAAAGCATTGAGCTTTGCTGTAGGAGCTTATCTTCCTTTAAGCACTACATTACCAATTTTTATTGGTGGTGCTGTAAGAGGATTGGCTGACAGGTACCAGAAAAAGAAAAATATTAAATTGACTGCAGAGGAAGAAGAATTGGGTAAGGGCAATTTATTTGCAACGGGGTTGGTTGCTGGTGGTGCAGTGGCTGGTGTTATATTCGCTATTATGGCCGGGTTTGACGGGCCTGCGGCTTTGCTGGCAAAGCTGAATATAGAGGAAGGGTTTAGTAAAGCGATTGGGCATGGAGGCTATCAAATACTTGGGGTATTATTTTTTGCACTAATGGCTTTTGTACTGTATAAGATTGCGATTAAAAAAGATAAGTAAAACGAAAAGTTTTTTATAACCGCCACGGAGTATTTCCGTGGCGGTTTTGTTTTAAAGCTGCTGTATCTTTAATAAGAAATTATTTGCTGTATGAGTATCCGGGCATTCAAATACCTTTCCCCCATCACTATTTACATACTGGCATATGTTGCTTTTACAAGCAAAGGAATATACAGCTGGCTCACCATGCTATACGCATGGGTATTGATACCGTTGGCTGAGTTAATGATACAACCCAATGAAAAAAATATGGGTGCAGCAGAAGAAGAAGTGGCAAAGAAAGATAAGTTGTATGATTATATGCTGTATGTTTTTGTAGTGTTACAGTTTGTTGCGTTGTTTATTTTTCTAAATAGTTTTTCTCAGGCAAATTTATCAACAACAGATATTGCCGGAAGAATTTGCACCATGGGTTTGCTCTGCGGTACATTTGGGATCAATGTAGCACATGAATTAGGACACCGTGTAAATGTATTTGAACACATGCTTGCCAAAGCATCGCTGCTTACTTCTTTATACATGCACTTTTTTATTGAGCACAACAAAGGCCATCATAAAAATGTAGCCACACCGCATGATCCCAGTAGTGCCCGTTATAATGAGCCTGTTTATATTTTTTATTTCCGCACTATTATTTTCTCTTATCTCTCCGCCTGGAAAATTGCTACTACTGAAATGAAGAAGAAAGGAGAAAGTTTTTTGCAAAACGAAATGCTGCAGGCGCATGTGATACAATTTGCTTTTGTAGTTTTTATATTGGTGAGTTTTGGTTTTACAGTGATGGTTTATTTTTTATTGGCAGCGTTGATGGGCATATTACTACTGGAAACAGTAAACTATATTGAACACTACGGCCTGCAGCGAAAAGCAACAGGAGAAGGAAAATATGAACGGGCTATGCCGCATCATAGCTGGAACAGCGACCATGTGCTTGGCCGCCTAATGTTATTTGAACTCAGCCGCCACAGCGATCATCATTATCTTGCCAGCCGTAAGTATCAAATATTAAAGCACCATGATGATACTCCACAATTACCAACGGGCTATCCCGGCAGTATGCTGCTCTCCTTAATGCCACCCATTTGGTTTTATATAATGAACAAAAGGATAAAAGCGTTTGAATCTGTAAGAGTTGTTGAATAAAAAATGGCAACAGTTAAGTACTGTTGCCATGATCATTTTACAAAATAAATTTTATCCTTTTCCGGGGATGATCCACCTGATACCCAATTGCAAAGGATTGCTGCTGTTGCCAAGCGAAGTACTTACACCAAAATTGCTGATGGTTTGTTTAGAAGTTCCACCAAGCCCGTCTGGTTGCTCCCTTTTTGTTTGGATATAACTAATATTGGCAAGATTGTTAAGTGATGCGTCTAAGTAAAAACTCTTTTTTAGTTGTACACTTATGCCGGGATATATGCCTACACCAAACCCCATATTTTTTATCTTGAGGTCATTATTATCAGATCTTTCTGAGTTACCAAAATTTCCATATACACTCCCATTTACAAAAGCATACAATGGGCCAAATACAGGAAAATATTTCCTGGTCCACACTGAAACACCATAGGTTTTGTTTTTTTCTGTTGCTTCCGGAAAGACGGTTTTAGATGTACTGGTTGAAAACGAAAGTCCACCACCTACAAATAAGTTTTCTTTTACGGCTTTACCAAGCAATAAAGAACTACTAAAATCATTGGATGAAATTGTTGATTCATTGCCTGTAGATTCCTGTTTACTGGTGTAAGTATTATAGGCAAGGTCAACACCTAAAAGGGTAGAGCCTTTTTTAATTTGTGCTGAAAGCGAAAAGGAAATTACAAAGGACAGTAAGGAAAGGGCAAGTGTTTTTTTCATAACAGTGTTTTTAAGTTTTTTGATGTAAAGACTATGTTTGATTATTAATTGCTGCAATGATAGTGTTAACGAAATACTAATTGCTTATTGCACTTTTCTCTCCTTCCATTTGTAAGTTCCAAATTTACCCAACCAGCCTGCAATAACGGTGTAGAGGATGTGAAATGGTTGTGCAACAGGAAAAAGCCATAGCAGGCTTTGTTTAGTAAAGAAATTTGCAACAGGAAAGAGAAATATCAGCTCGATGATTGTTTTGCTGATAAGTAGACCTAGCCAGAATTGAAACAATGTGAATTGATAATTGATAATTGATAATTGATAATTTTTTATGAGGCTTATAACCGGCAACACAAGTAAGAGCACATTGAATAAATATACTAACAGCAATACTGAAAAAATTCTTTTGTCATCATATTTATCTGCCTTACTGGCCCAACGAATACGTTGGTTAAAAAAATCTTTCAACGTTTTCATCGGCGCCGTTTGCACTATCACATCTTTTGATTTTAAAAAGAAAACTTTCTCCGGGTGTTGTTTGTAAATTTTATGCATCAGCAGCATATCATCACCGCTGGCGATATTGTCAATGCCTTTAAAACCGTTTACTTCTTCAAATACTTTTTTGGTATAAGCCAGGTTGGCACCGTTGCACATGCTGTGTATTTTTTTATAAACAGAAGCACCGGTAATTCCCTGCAATGTCATAAAATCAAGCGCCTGGAATATTTCTATAAACCTGTTGTTGCAATTATAACTAACCGGCATGGCAATAAAAGCCGCATTGGTCTCTTGATAAAATGCTGTGATGGTTTGTAGCCAGTTTTCTTCTGCATAACAATCGGCATCAGTTGTTATAATTAATTCACCAGTTGATTGTGCAATGGCAATTTCAATAGCTTTCTTTTTGTAAGCATTTAACTGCCGGCCATCAAGTTCATCTTTTAATGAAATGAGTTTTACATTTTGTGCAGCGTATTTTTTTACAATGGCTACTGTGTTATCTGTTGAATGATCATCTACCACAATTACTTCGTATAAATGTTTTGGATAGGATTGGTTACAGATGGAATCTAAACAGGAAACAATGTTTTGTTCTTCATTCCTTGCCGGGATAATGATGGAAAGCGTTGTTCGTTGTTCGTTGTTCGTTGGCCGGGCGAAAGATGGAATGCTATTCCAGCTTAATGCATAATAAAGTATGAGAGCAGCGTAAATAACAAAAAGCGCAAGTGAAATGCTGAGTATAAAAGGCTGCATAATGGTATGCCGTATAAGTGTGCGACGCAACGATGTTTAATTCCTGCACACAGCCGGTAACACAAAAATAAATTTTGAAAATCGAATCGAATGATTAATTTTGTTTAGTTGCATAAACAACTATATGCCAAACAACCAATTTAAGAAAGGAGAGCTGTACAGTTTCATTACAGGAAAAGCAAGCACGGCGATTGCAAGGCGATTGCAGAAAAATTTTAAACAGGCCAATCTTGATATTACGATCGAGCAATGGAGTGTATTGTATCATTTGTGGAAGGAAGATGGGCTGAGCCAACAGCAACTCTGCGATGCCACATTCCGGGATAAGCCAAGTATTACAAGGCTGGTGGATAACCTGGAGAAACTAAAACTGGTGAAAAGGGTTCCCAGTAAGGATGACCGCAGAAGTAATCTTATTTTTCTTACCAGGGAAGCAGAACAATTGCAGGAGCAGACAATGGAACTGGCCACACAAACGTTAAATGAAGCATTAGATGGTGTTACTAACGGACAAATTGAAATAGCGAAGGAAGTACTGCAGAAAGTGTATGATAACTTAAAATAAACGTTGACCGTTGTTCGATGGCTGTTGGCTGGGAAGCATGCGAACAACGACCAACCATCAACGAACAACGATATTAGTGCCTGAAATAAAAAACTCTCTATATGAATACAACTACTCCCACCACTACACCAATTAAAGGCGGTGAATGGTTAATTAAAGAAAGCAACGCATTTGAAACTTTTACGCCGGAAGATTTTACCGAAGAGCAACAGATGGTAAAAGAAATGTGCCTGCAGTTTTTGGCAACGGAAGTAAATCCTATTGTTGACAGGATCGATAAATCGGAGCCGGGACTGATGCCTGCATTGATGGATAAAGCAGGAGAACAGGGCTTGCTGGGAACAGCGATTCCGGAAGAGTATGGTGGATTGGGAAAAGATTTTATCACAGCTACATTGGTGAATGAAGGCCTTGGTGCCGGGTATTCTTTTAGTGTGGCGGTAGCAGCACATACAGGTATCGGCACATTGCCTATTTTATATTTTGGCACCGAAGAGCAAAAGAAAAAATACATTCCAAAACTTACGACAGGTGAATGGAAAGGCGCTTACGGCTTAACTGAACCAAACAGCGGCAGTGATGCATTGGGCGCTAAATCATCTGCAGTGCTGAGTGCTGATGGAAAACATTATATCCTGAACGGGCAAAAATGCTGGATAACCAACGGCGGTTTTGCACATGTTTTTACTGTGTTTGCAAAAATTGACGGTGATAAATTTTCGGCGTTTATTATTGAGCGTGGCTTTGAAGGTTTTACACAAGGCCCGGAAGAACATAAGATGGGAATCAAAGGGTCTTCCACTGTTCAATTGTATTTCCAGGATTGTAAAGTGCCGGTGGAGAATTTATTAGGAGAGGTTGGAAAGGGCCACATCATAGCATTCAATATTTTAAATATTGGCCGCTTAAAATTGGGTGCTGCTGTAGTGGGGGCATCTAAAATGGCCTTGACAGGAACGATCGACTATGCAAAAACAAGGGAGCAGTTTAAAACAGCCATTGCAAATTTCGGCGCTATAAAACATAAGTTAGCCGAAGGAGCGATAAAGATCTTTGCACAGGAAAGCGCCTTGTACAGAACGGCTAAATGGATCGATGATAAAGAGGTGGAAATGGTGAATGCAGGCAAACCTTTTAATGAAGCCTTGTTGGTGGCCGCTGAAGAATATGCTGTAGAATGTGCTATACTGAAAGTTATGGGAAGTGAAGTGCTGGATTTTGTAGTGGATGAAGGTGTACAGGTATTTGGCGGCAATGGATTTAGTGATGAATACATGATAAGCCGGGCTTACAGGGATAGCCGTATCAACCGCATTTTTGAAGGAACGAATGAAATAAACCGTTTGCTGACGGTTGATATGATATTGAAAAGAGCCATGAAAGGAAAATTGGACCTGATGGGACCAGCTATGGCAGTATCAAAAGAGTTGATGAGTATTCCTGAATTTGGTAATGATGATGAAGGAGCTTTTGCAGCAGAAAGAAAATCAATATTGAACATGAAAAAATCAATATTGATGGTAGCTGGTGCTGCAGTGCAAAAACTGATGATGAAACTAAGTGATGAACAGGAGATACTGATGAATATTGCTGATATGGCGATTGAAACATTTGCTGCTGAAAGCACTTTATTGAGAGTGATAAAGATGGTAGATAAAAAAGGAGAAGAAAGCACCAGGTTGTATGTTGACCTGATGCGTTGTTATTTAACGGATGCTATCGACAAGGTAAACAAAGCAGGAAAGGAAGCGATCAATTCATTTGCAGAGGGGGATGAACAACGAATGATGTTGCTTGGATTGAAACGCTTTACAAAATCAGCACCATTTAATGGCAAGGATGCAAGAAGAAGAATTGCAGATAAAATGATCGGTGAAGGTAAATACAACTTCTAAAAATATTAATTTATGAAAACTATAAAGCCACCTGTCAGCCGACGGGTGGCTTTTTGTTTTTACTTTTACAAATGCAAAAGATTGTTTTAATTGTTTTTTTATTTCTCGGTGGTAGTGCATATTCTCAAGCCGATAACCCTTTTATTAAACTTATTAACCCTTTCAAGGCAGATAATAATGTTGGCACGGCACGCCAGTTTATTACAGGAAGCACTTGTAAAACATGTACAATAACTATCAATAATAAAATGGTAAAAGTTTATCCAACGGGAGCTTTTGCTATGGAGCTGAATTTAAAACCAGGCGACAGCAGTTTTGTTATTAAGGCAAGTGGCGCCAATAAAGGTTCAACCAAAACGATTAACTACACCTATACAATTCCTAAACCTGCGGAACCGGTAAAGACATTTGGTATTGAAAGCATACAAACTTTTCCTGAAGGAGATTTAGTGCTTAAACCCGGCGACAGGATAAAGTTTAAAGTAAAAGCTTTACCTAATTGTATGGTGGAAACAATTGATGGAACAGTGTTATATGAAATCCCAGCGACAGCAACCAAAGGGATGCCCGGTATTTACCAGGGAGAATATATTGTGAAGGAAGTAGATAGTTTTTTTGTGATGAAAATTCCTGTTACCATCACCGACTCGTCAGGTACAAGCATTACAAAAGAAACAAAAAATCTTTTCTCTGTAATATCTCAATACACACCCGATATTGCCATTACAAAAGGCAGGCTGGCGCATTTGGAATATGGCCTCGGAGATGACAGGTTGGGCGGTGCAAAGGTTGGATACATTGACAGCAACATTGTTTTGAAAACTATTGGTAAAGTTGGTACGCATTATAAAGTACAACTGGCAAGATCAAGAACTGCATATATACCCGAAGAACTGGTAACAGTAATGCCAAAAGGAAGTTTTACTCCGGAATCATTAACGGATAAAATAACTACTTATGGTGACAGTGTGTATGATTATGTAAAGCTGAATTTATTCGCAAAACTTCCTTATCAGTCTTTTCAATTAATTGAACCATCAAAAATTATAGTGGATGTTTTTGGAGCCACCAATAATACCAACTGGATAACACAAATGCAGACTGCCAAAGAAATTAAATCAATAGACTATGAACAGGTAGCAGATGAAATTTTCAGGATAACAATTGAGTTAAAACACCAGCAACATTGGGGGCATACAATTTATTATAGTGGTAATAGTTTGATCATTAAAATAAAACAACAGCCTTCAGATCTGTCATTAAAAAACCTAACAATTGCTATTGATGCAGGTCATGGTGGCACCAATAACGGCGCTGTTGGTGCAACAGGTACTTATGAAAAAGAAGTAACATTGGCATTGAGTTTAAAACTGCAAAAGGCTTTACAGAAAGTAGGTGCTAAAGTTATCATGACAAGAAACAGGGAAATGTTCTTTGATAATAAAGAACGGATACTTT
>JAZKGV010000245.1:0-7799 GCA_040385725.1 Bacteroidota bacterium
TTTATCCATTTATTCCTTTGATAAGTATAGTTCCTTACCGCCATTACTAAAAAAAACAGCCTCTCCGGGTTTAAGTTCGAACCCGGAACTTAAGCAGGAGTTATGGTCGAAATGGGTAGGAACAGATTTGAAACTTAACTAGAAAAAACTGGCTAATTGTATAACTATTTAATATTGGCGATAATGTTTTAAAAAGCAAGTAAAAGGCGAAAGCTGCGAAGCTATGATTACATTCTATAATTACTGATCTTACAATCTCTTCGTCAAACTAAACCCAAACCCTGTACTGTTATCCGGCGTAGGGAAACTATAAATATTCCAGCTTACGGGTTTGTCTTTTGGTTTGCGGTTGGCTATCAAATTCCAGGCGCTCAACGCCATACTGGTGGCACCCAGCCCGATATTTATCATTGACAGGGTTTGCTGGCTTCCATTGGTATATTTTACACCCAAAGCATTTGTTTGTTCTTTTGGCATGTTGGCTATGCCCAACACTACTTGGCCGGCACCTACGATCAGACCTGCCACAGGTATGGCTTTGCCACCGCCTGTGCCTTTCAATAACTGTATGGCATTAATGGCGTTCAGCGAAAGACCGATGCCACCAACCACAGAGGAGGAAATGCCGTAGGATGTGCTGATCTTACTATAATTTTCCGCTGGTGGCGTGGGCCAGCCATAAGTTGGTTGTATCATGGCACATTCTTCTTTAGTAAGCCCGCTTGCTTCCACCCAATCATCCAGCGTTTTATCATTCATGGCCAGCAGTTCTTCATACTTATACTTTTCATTGATGCTTTCTGCCACTTCTCTTGATGCTGTTTGCTCTACCAGGTAACCTACTGCACATATCCTTCCGTCTTTATCAATAAAGCAAGGCTTACGCTCTTCCGGGTGGTCCAGGTTTTGAGGGAACAATCCTTTTACCCTGTATTGATGAAGCAGGTCAAGCAGGTGGTTGCGTTTTTCCTTTAAAGCAACTGAAAGATGTGCTGTCTCCTTTTGTCGTAGCATATTTTCTGCATACTCAAGATGAGTCGCTATCCGCAATTCGTTGCTGGTGGCAGCAGCTGGTTTATGGCCAAACTTTTTTTCAAAACTAATATCGCCGAGGATCGGGTTTACTGTTTGCTTTTTACTACCACCGCTGTTTGTATAAATTAAAAATCCTGTACATAAGCATGCCCCTAAAAAAAATAATGTGTACCGCATAGTTTTAGATTTTGGTGAGGAGTGATTTGTAATAGCTGACAATCGCCATAAGCAAACAGTTGCATTGTAATGCAACATGACGAACAACCACCGGCACTCAGCAGGTAAAAACAAAGAAGAAATAAATCTTTACGGTTTAGTCCTGATTAAATCCTCCCACATCTTTTCAGTGTTATAAGAAAATACAATTTCAATACTGCCAGCTAAAACCCGCCAGCTCCCCTCTTCTATTTCTGCTTCCAGTTCACCGGCATCCCATCCGCAATAACCAATAAACAATTTTATGTCGTTTGCAGCAATGCTGTTATTATTAATGCAGGCAACAGCCTTTTTAAAATTTCCACCCAAGTACACATTGCCTGTTACAAGAGCGCCATCTTTAATTGCATCGGACCGGCGGTGCAAAAAGAAAAGCCCTTCTTTTTCAACAGGGCCCCCACTGAACAATGCAAAGGGTTTGGAATAATTAAATTCCACCAGTTCATTTAATGTTCTTGAAAACGGGTGGTTAACCACAAAACCCAAAGCCCCTTTTTCATTATGTTCTGCAATAAAAATAATGGCTTTGTCAAAATCAGTACCATCAAGTAATGGGGTACTTATCAATAATGTGCCGCTGTGAATGTTCATTTTTAAATTTTGTTGTTATACAACGTTACTGTTCCTTCAAAAAATTTAAAGCCTCTTTTTCAAAAGCTGCAGAGTAAGCAGTATTATTATGATCACCAGGCACGGCAATAAATTTTGAGTTTGGTATCAATAGCTGCAGGTCGCTTCCTTTACCATTATCTGTGTCCTCATTGCCGCAGATAATAAGTACAGGCTGAGTAAGTGCTGAAAGTTCTTCCTTACTGGTAGCAGGTTGTTCTTTTTGCTGATAGGCAAGTATTAAAGGATCAAGCCCTTTTCCGGCAATGTATTTTCTAAATCCTTCATAGCCTTTTATAGTATCATTCATCAATGCATTATAAAAACCAATGCGTCTTGGCCATTGCGGATCAGTAAAATCTGCACCCATGCCGCCAATAACAGCACGTTTGCAATTTTTATCCTTCACCAATACTCTTGCAAGTATGATGGAGCCTCTTGAATAACCCAAAGCGTAGTATTTATCTGCTACTAAAAATTGCATTAAACCAACAAGATCCTTTGCCTCTGCATCATTGGCGTATGCTTCCGGTAGTTTTGGTTTGTCAGACTTGCCGTTCCCACGCAGGTCAACAGTAATTACTTTAAACCCGTTAGACAGCAGGCTATCAAAAAGCATTTTATTTTTCCAATCGTTGCCCGTACCGGTAAAGCCATGTATCAGCAATACAGGTATGCCGTTGCCTTTTACTTCGTAATAAATTTTTGTATTGTCAAATGATTTAAAATAACCGCTGTCTGTTTGTGCATGAACAATACAAGAAAAAAGCAAGAACAGTTGCAGCGCAAATATTTTTTTCATAGTAAGCTCTTTTGAAAAATAGTTGTTGCATAAATGTATGCTATCATTTGATCAAGCCACTACTCTTCTTAAGAAAAAGTTATGATTACTGGTTCTTTCAATTGTCATTATAACTCTAACATTCTTTTCACTTATGAAATAATAGTTTTAAAAATCATTCACCCCAAAAACCTTTAACAATGAAACAGCTACTTCTTCTTCCGCTCATGAGCATTGGTGTTTTACAACACAACAACCACTTCAATCACCCCGAAGATCATCTTGCACTTAACGCCCCAACTATTGAAAACACAAGCATCAACATTGGCGAACCACAGGAACCTCAGGGTAACAGCCGTATGGCTGCAGCAGTTTTTAAAGCACAGGAGTATTGCCGTGCCGAGTTAAAAGATTTTGAATTTGATGCCCGGTTTATTGTTGTAAGTGCTGTTGTATATTTCTCCGGGGCCGGTTTTAAAAATGGCGTAGAAAAAGGTTCCATCAACAGCAATAGCCTGAAGCCGATCCGTAGCCAGATGGACCGCTGTACACCAGGCTCTGTGGTTATTTTTGATGAGGTGAAAGTAAAAGGCCCTGATAATACTATCCGTACCATTCCGGGCATAAGCCTCATTTTATATTAAGACCTGAGTTGTATAGCCCCTTATTATTAAACCTTTTGTAGCATATATTACAGTAGGTTTAAATGGCTTGTAATGCCCTGTTTGCAGGAATCTTTTTTGAAAAAAAGCTTTCCAAAAAAATTGTCTTTGTAAAATAAATAATATTACCTTTACGATATCAACATCATTCATGTTGGTTGTTTTAAGGGTTAAAGAAAAAAACCCCCTGATTCTTCAGGGGGTTTTTTTTATTATGAAAAAGGTGAGTTTATTCATCTATCCACAAAACAGAATTACCCGTTTGGTGTTCATTTTGTTCCCACAAATTATTCCCCGGGTCCAGCATCCATTTACCATCAACTACATACTTGTAAACATGTTTGCCTTTGTCAATATGAAGGTTGATAATCCATTCATCACCCTCTTTTATCATCCTGTAAGTATTGGGCGACCAGTTATTAAAATCGCCTGAAAGAAAAACATCTTTGGCATCGTCAAATCCTTTCAGCCTGAAAGTGTAATTAGGGTCAAGTATAAGATTAAAATAATTGGCCTTGTCCGGATCACCGGTAAGGTGGCTGTTGTTATCTCCACTTACCCATTTACCATCCACTTTAAAAGTATATTCATAGTTGCCCCGCCCTATTGCGTAAGGAAGTTCCCAGCCATCGCTTACCTTTTTCATCAATAATTCATCATCCTTCCAGTTATTAAACGATCCAAGTAATGTGATTTTTGTTGCTGTGGTAAACCCAGTTAATTTAAATACATGTTGCTTACCTAACCGGATCACTGAATTATATTGGCCTAACTCATTTGGAAAGTGATCATTGTTTTCCGGGTCCTCACTCCATTTACCATCTGCTATATAGCGGTAGGTATGTGTGCCATCAGCAAGATATAGCGCCATTGCCCAGCCATTACTTGTTTTTACCAATGCCAGTTCTTTATCGTTCCAGTTATTAAAGCTACCGGCAACATACAGCTCTTTGCTGTTAGCAAAAGCATGTGAGCGAAAAATATAATTAGGTTTATAAAAAACAGAATTGTCATTTCCCTTGCCATCATTTTCCACCAGTTTATTATCCCTGTCAATATCCCAGTTGCCGTCAATAATAAATTTATACCAGTATTTGCCTGGGGCCAGTTTTACATCTGCCAACCATCCACCTTCTGTTGCCGTCATTTTTAAAGCAGTAGTTGACCAGTCATTAAAACTACCGGCCAGCATCACCTGTTTTGCATCAGCATGATTCCGCAGAAAGAAAGTGACCACTGAATCATTGATGGCAAACAGGTTTTTATTACTGAAACGGTTTATGCCATATTTTACATTGCTGCTTACTGCAGGAAAATTATTAAATCTTGGATCAAATTTATCGGAGACAGAAATATCGATCGAAGGATCTTTAAAACTTTCAACGCCGCCTAATTTTTTGCTTAAGGCTATCAATTCATTATTGTTTAATTCAACTTTCCAGCCTGCCTTAACCAATGAATCTGTACCATTATTTGAAAGTACTTTTTTAAGTTGAAGTTCATCAAGGTTATAATCTGTTATAAAACTATCCACTGAGGCTTCTGTAAGATGTTTACTGAGCATAATATACATCCTGCCATCTTTTATCTTATACACTTTTACAGGTTCCTGTGCCATGCAGGAATACTGCACCGCAAGCAGCATTACCAGTACGGCAATCACCTGCTTCATTATTTTGTTTGTATGAAATATCATCCTGCTCACTTCCAGATATACATTTTACGTTTTACAAAGTTAAAGCCTATTTTTTGCTGGCTCAGAAAATCAAAACCCAGCATACCATCAAGGCAACGGTCGTATGCAAAGCAAAGCTTTTCAAGGTTAGTAACAATTACGGGCAGGTTTGCCACGGCATGATTGCCGATCTTTAACGTGTTCATGCTTCCGCTCAACGCCTCTATTTTCTGGCTGCCTGTACCGGTAAGAAAAACCATTTTGTTAATGATAATACCATCCAGTATTTTAGAAGAGAGGCGACTGTCTATCAAATTGGTTTCTGCACCCGTATCTATAATAAAGCTTAATTTTTTGCCAGCAGAATAAGCATAAGTTATGAGTTTGTTATCAATAAAATCAATTGAATTTTCAATATAAGCGGAAGTGTCTTTCAGCAACTCATGTTTATACCCACGGGCATCTTTTTTACTTACCAGGTGCAGGTAAATGAGGTTCTTTTCATAATCAATGATCATTTCAAATTGCCTCAATAACTGCATGCCTAATAAACCATGTATCTTAATACCCTTGCTGTTCTCGATATGGCCAAGGTTAATACGGTCTGCCTCTGCATCAAAATATTTTACTCCTCCAAACCCTAGTGAATCAATAGTTATTCTTCCGCCAAATTCTACATTCCCTGTAATGCCTCCCTGTATATCATCTCCATGCTCGATACCCCTGTATTGCCGAAAATAGGTCATGTTAAGTACAAGCCCGGGGGCACCGGTATCTAAAATGAAATTACCGATAACTGTATCCACCCTTGCCCTGATAATAATAAGATTGCCGGCCCTGCTAAAAGGAATGATGCAATCTGCAGAGTCCATTTTTACAACCGGATCTTTTTCCGGATGGTTTTTTTTACCGGGATGGTCACTATGGAATTTAAAAAAGGGTGGACAATAAGCTGGCGCAGCTTCAATATCTCCGCAACACATGCAGCATGCACATATCAAGGAGAATACCCGGATAAAAAATGAAAATGAATTGGCCATACCTTACTGGCATAAAAGTATCCTTAATTCATGGTAATTAAACAGCCGTTTATATAAAAAAGGGTGCCTGCTTTATAATGGCCTGCTTTGTTATTACTATTATCTTTATTTTAAAATCAACGTTATGGAATGGACAAATAAAATTGCTGTAATAACAGGCGCAAGTACCGGTATAGGGCAGGCTACAAAACAATTGCTGCGAAATAATGGGTGTATTGTTTATAATCTTGATTGTAATACACCTGCAGCGCCTGATCCATACTTTATTTTTTGTGATACCAGTAAGAGCAGCGACGTTTACAAGGCTGTTGATTCAATAGCAGAAAAGGAAAAACGTATTGACTTCGTTTTTGCCAATGCAGGTATTCATTTGTTTGCAACCCTTGAGGAAACCAGCGAAACCGAACTGGAAAAGATCGTTGGTGTGAACATACTGGGTGTATTTTATTTATTAAAGAGAACGATACCTGTGATGAAAGAACAAGGGAAAGGCAGTATCGTTATAATGGGATCAGACCAGGCATTTATCGGCAAAGCAAGCAGTGCAGTATATGGCATGACGAAAGGGGCCGTATCGCAACTGACTAAAAGCACTGCCATTGATTATGCAGCATTTGGCATCCGGGTAAACTGTATTTGCCCCGGCACTGTTAATACACCGTTGCTTCACCGGGCCGTAGAACAATACACACAAAAGGCACACGCTATAAAAGAAGAAGTGTATAAGAGTTTAGATACTGTACAGCCGCTTGGCAGAATAGCTGAACCCGAAGAGATCGCTAAAACAGTAGCTTTTCTTTTATCAGACGACAGTTCGTTTACCACCGGTAGCCTGTTTGCAGTAGATGGCGGATATATTTGTCAATAACAAAAAGTATCCCTGTAAGCCAGGGATACTTTTAAAAATATAATTTAAAAACTCTCATCAGCACTTGGGCCATAACTGCCAGGTATCGCCACATCAAGCAGGCGAAGAAAAACACCCAACTGTGCCCTGTGGTGAATGATCTGTGAAATTGACATGCGGATAACTTCTGCTTTTGGTTCCACACTGTACACCTGTTCGCCATTGCGGAGTGTCCATAGTTCGTCAAGCGTTTCTTCCTTTCCAATGTCCAATGCATTAAGGCCTTCTTTTAAATTACTTTCAAATGCTGCTGTAAGCGCTGCAGTGTCGTTTGTTTCTTTTGGAGTGTATTCCATTTTGGCAAAATCGAGTCCCTTGCTGTTGAGAGTAAAAGTTGGCCATGCAGGCAGGTCGGCAATATGGTTTGCCAGTTGGCGGATGCTCATACTTTTAGGATGCGGCTTCCAGTCGAATTTGTTGTTGGGGACTGCGGCCAGCATTTTACGGGTGGCAATGGCTTCTCTTGCGAGTTCTTTGCGGAATAATTCTAAACGTGTCATAAATTTTATTTTTTGATTATGACACAAAGAAAATATGGGGTAGTGACAACCCTATGTCAGCAGGGTTTGGATTTATTTTAATTTTTTTTGAATAGCCGCAATATTCTTTTTCACCATCTCCTTCAGTGAAGAAGGACTAACAATATCTGCATACTCTCCAAACAACAGGTAAAATTTTGCAAAGCCCATTAATGATGCCGTTACAAATGTCATTTCCATTTTACCATCCACTTCTTTTTGAGAAACAAAACCATTGTAATACTTCTGTTCGCCAAAATATTTCATTACTTCTTTTTCCACTCTTACTACAATGGTATGCATCTCCTGCTCTCTTTTCATTTTTGCCAAAAATGTTTTTAAAGACAATGCTTCCA
>JAZKGV010000246.1:0-12223 GCA_040385725.1 Bacteroidota bacterium
GTTATTTCTTAATCGTTATGCGGTCTGACCTGCGGTGCCGACCGCTTTAAGCACATTCACCTGAGCATCCAAAATTGCTTTTACTTCCGGGCGGCAACTTCCACAGCCCATGCCAGCGCCGGTTAACTGGCACAACTGCAAATGATCTTTACAGCCTTCTTTAATTTTATTCAACAGGTTTCCTTCTCCAACATTATTACAACTGCAAACCAATTTTCCAATCACCGGTTCAATACTGTTTCCAGAACGGAGTAATTGCAAACGTTTCTCACTCAGTTCCATTTTGTTTTCTATGAGGTTACGGAATTCAAGAAACTCTGATTTGTCTCCAATCAAAATGGCACCAACCAGTTTATCATTGTGGATGATACATTTTTTGTAATAACGTTTTGCTTTATCTATAAACACTACTTCTTCATAAGCCGGGTCATCCGGGCATTCAACAATTCCCAAAGAACACAATTCGGTACCATGCATTTTTAAAATATTCATCAGCAGTGATCCGCTGTAATATTTTGAAATATCGCCTGATAAAAACCTGGCAACAATTTCTGCCTGTTGTTCTGCAGCAGCAGTAATGCCGTATAAAAATCCTTTAAACTCTGCTATTTCACCAATGGCAAAAATATTGGGGTCATTTGTTTGCAGGTATTCATCCACAATAACACCACGTTTACATTCTAATCCGCTTGCTTTTGCAATTTCAATATTGGCAACAGTACCAATGGCAATTACAATTGCCTGGCAGTTTACTATCAAACCACTTCTTAAGCGGATGCCGGAAACAGTCGTGTCACCAAGAAATCTTTCTATCTCATCGTTATAATAAATATCAACGCCTTTATCTGTTAATTCTTCATGCAGTAACTGGCTACCCAATGGGTCAAGTTGCCTGTCCATCAACCGGGAGATACGCTGTACGATCGTTACTTCCACATTTACTTCTCTTAGTGAAGCTGCTAATTCAATACCTAATAAACCGCCACCAACAATCACCACTCTGCCATTTTCCGGCTTTACATGATCTTTAAAACTATCTGCGTCTGTTCTGTTTCGCATGGTAAAAATTCCCTGCATCGCAGGAACATCTCTCAGCATGGCGGCACGGCTGCCTGTTGCCATCAGCATTACATCATAGGGATGAATATTGCCCTTGCTGTCTGTAACCGTTTTATTTTGCCTGTCAATATTTTCGATACTTACACCACGATGCAGTTTGATATTGTAATCATATTCTTCAGCATCCGACATTTTAATAAGATTGCTCCACTGCAATGTGCCGGTGATATAATCAGGCAACAACACACGATTATAAAAAGGAAAATCTTCTTTACTGAAAATTTCTATCTCGTCATCGATATTCAATGCCCGGTAACTTTTTACAAAACCACAGGCACCTGCGCCAGCACCTATCACAATTATTTTTTGCTTAGCTTTTTTATACAGTTTTACTTCAACGATTGAAAATTTAAAATCCGGTTCCTTACTTTTTGGGTCAACCAAATTATATGTAAGGTTATTCGCCCTATTCAGATCACTGTTCAATATTTTGCCCCAATGCATTGGTAAAAAAGCAACGCCTCTTTTTATATCAACCGAGAATTTTGCTTTCACCCTTACATTGCCACGGCTGTTAAATATCTCCACCAAATCATTTTCCTTAATATTTCTTTCAACAGCATCTTCAGGATGTATTTCAAGAAAGGCTTCTGAAATATGCTGGTTGAGTTTATTTACTTTTCCCGTCTTGCTCATTGTATGCCACTGGTCTCGGATGCGGCCAGTGGTCAATATCAATGGAAGATCATCAGTTGGCTTCTCAGATAAATTCTCATCCGGGAAAGAATGAATGATCGCTTTTTCAGAAGCTGTATGAAATTTTTTGTCTTCAAAAAGACGTTTAGTGCCGTAGCCGTTTATTTCCTTCGTATAAGGCCATTGCACCGTTCTTCTTTTACTTAGTATCTCATAATTTAAATCACTGATGTCAATATTTGTTCCTTTGGTAAGCGCCGCATGTTCTGCATATATTGCTGCAAAATTTTTGAAATCAAATCCGCTATAACCCATCTTCTTTGCAAAGCGGCAAATGATCTCTGCATCAGGTAATGCTTCACCGGGAGCATCCACTACTTTATTCAAATAGCTTATTCTTCTTTCCGCATTGGTCATCGTTCCTTCCTTCTCCGTCCATGATGCAGCAGGCAATACCACATCTGCATATTGTAATGTTTCTGGTTTGTTGCTTATCTCCTGCACCACCACAAATTTTGCTTTCTTCAATCCTTCTTCTGCCATGCGTACATCTGGTAAACTTATCAATGGATTAGTACATAATATCCATATCGCTTTCAGCCTTCCATCATTCAATGCTTCAAACATTTCTGTTGCACTCAATCCTGGTTTTGATGAAATAGTTCCTGCAGGAATATGCCAGTATTTTTCTACTTCCTCTCTATGTGCTGCATTAACCACTTCCCTGTGTGCCGGCAATAAATTTGATAAGCCTCCAACCTCTCTTCCTCCCATTGCATTCGGCTGACCTGTTAATGAAAAAGGACCAGAACCAGGTTTCCCAATATGCCCTGTGATTAAATTCAAATTGATAAGCGATAAATTTTTGTTTACACCAATCACACTTTGATTCAATCCCATCGTCCACATGGTAATAAATCCCTTCGCATTACCAATGTATGACGCCGTTAGTCGAATATCTTTTTCATCTACGCCACAAATGATCGCTGCTTCAGCAATCGTTCTTTCAAAAACTGTTTCCCTGTATTTCTCAAATCCTTCAGAATGGTTCTTTATAAAGTCAACATCTACATCACCATTTTCAATCAGCACACGACCGATTGCATGATGTAGCGTAATATCTGTTCCCGGGTTTAATTGCAGATGCACATTTGCTATGGAACAGGTTTGTGTCCGGCGAGGATCAGTTACAATAATTTTTAGCGCCGGATTTTTTTCTCTTGCAGCTTCCACCCTGCGCCATAAAATAGGATGGCACCATGCAGGGTTACCGCCAGCCACAAAAATTACATCCGCAATTTCTATATCATCATAACAAACCGGCACACTGTCTTCTCCCAAACTCATTTTATACGCCACCACTGCACTGCTCATACAAAGCCTTGAGTTGGTATCAATATTATTACTCCCGATAAATCCTTTTATCAGTTTATTAATAACATAATATTCTTCTGTTAAGCATTGTCCTGATGCATAAAATGCAACTGAATCAGGGCCATACTTATCAATGAGTGTTTTAAAAACAGCAGCCGTTCTTTCCAATGCAGTATCCCACGAAACCCTTTGGCGTGGCTGGTTTTTTCCATACCGCATTTCAGGGTACAACAAACGGTCACTGGTATCATTTACGGTATAGTGAAGGTTCATACCCTTACTGCAAAGCATGCCTTTATTCACTGGATGGTCCTTATCACCTTCCACCTGCAAGCGGCCAAGCTTATCTTTCTTCACCACTATTCCGCAGCCAACACCACAGTAGCAGCAAGTCGTTTTGTATGTATCCCCGTTTATCAAATTGTATTTTATTTTTTTGGTACGAACTATATTTCTTTGGTCATCATCGTTGCGTCGCACACTTGTTCAGCATACCATTTTTCAACTCTTTACCTCATCACCCTTCCTCTTCTCCTACCTCATCCGCCCTTCGGGCACCTTCTCCTAAAGGAGAAGGGAAATGGATGAAGTCTAATTGAAGAGGCGGTACTTTATACCAGTATCAAACATTTTATCTTCCACATTTTGCCATTGTTCTTTAATCGCCACGAAGCCAACATTTCAATAGAATAAAAGCACTTCAAATTTTTGAACTCCTTTTAAAGCCCCTTTAGGGGTTTGGGGCATGTGTCTTACGCCGCCGCCATCTCCGTAGCCTCCATCGGGCTTACCAATGTTGTTTCGGATGCTTTTTTCATTGCTAATCTTACAACCAGTACTACTAAGCCAGTGACAAATACAGCACCACCCAAATACAGAAAAGCTGCAGAGTATGACATTGACTTAAATAAAAACCCAATTGCCATAGCGCCAACATTCCCACCAGCACCCACAATACCAGCAACACTACCTACAGCTTTTGGATTGATGAAAGGAACAATACTATAAGTAGCACCATTCGCCATTTTCAAACACAATCCAAAGAAGAACAACAATACAATTGCCAAAACCAATCCACCAGCTGCTGAAAACAACATAATGCCAATACCTTCCAGCAATAATAAAATTGCCAGCAAAGAAACCTTGCCATTAAAGCCGAAACGATTGCCTACCTTATCAGAAACAATTCCACCCAATGCCCTGGCAAAAATGTTGAGCCATCCAAAAATGCTGGCGAGCAATCCTGCAAAAATCAAGGTGGCTTTATAGTCATCATGAAAATAAGTAGCGGCAAAATTGTCAACCGTAATTTCAACTCCAAAACAAGCTGCGTAGGCAATAGTAAGTATCCAGGTACGGTAATCTTTTGCCGCCAATAAAAGCGTGTTTTCTTTTTTTGCGTTTGGTGACTTTGGTAATTCATCTAAGTTTCCTGCAGGTGTGTCTTTCGTATATTTCCAGTACAGCCACGCCATTACTAATAACATTACTCCCGGGAAGATCATGGCATAACGCCAGCTATCCGCTTTGCTTACCCAGCCTGCACCTACTAATCCTGCTGCGATCAACGGCATAAAAATTTGTGTGGCACCGCCACCGGTATTGCCCCAGCCACCTGCAACTGCATTGGCTGTTCCTTTAATATTAGGCGCAAACATTACCGATGTATGAAACTGTGTTAACACAAAAGAGGCACCGATAACGCTAATGCCCAGCCTGAATAAAAGGAAGGTCATGTAGCTGTCTGCCAACCCAATAAACATAACCGGGAAAGCACAAATAATAAGCAGCCATGTGTACACTTTTCTTGGGCCATACCTGTCTGTTAGTTTTCCGACTAATAAACGGGCAATGATGGTGGCGCTTACTGCTGCAATGGCAACATTGCCTTTTTGTGCTTTGGTTAAATGTAATTGTTCACTTATCAAAGGCATAAGCGGCGCAATGCCAAACCATGCAAAAAAGCAAAAGAAAAAGGTGAGCCATGTAATGTGAAATGTCTGCATCTGTACACCTTTCCTGGAAAAGATGTTGAGCCTTGTGAGTGGTTGATTAGTTACTGCCATAACTATTGATTTTATTGGTGATGAATTATTTTGTTAAGAATTCTGGTTTGATATTGATTTGCAGGTAAACCCAGTTGGCATTCAGGTTAGCTGAACCAGGCGTAATACCTTTTGCGTACTCCATACTTTTTGTTGCCGCCATATAACTAACTCCCAGTTCAACTGTTGTTACTTTGTTTAAAGCATAACTGCTTACCAGGTCAAATTCACTTCCGAGATATTTATTGATGGCATTGCCTGAAACATCCTTTTGATTTTTTGCCAAAGCGAAATAGTGATAATCTAACTGGCTACTGAAGCGTTTGTTGGTGGAAGTATATTTTATTTTTGCAAAAAGATTATTCAATCCACCTGTAGGAGAGCCTGTACCAGCATAGAAATAATCCATCAATCCCCAGAACTTATGCGGTGTACCATACAATGGATCGAAGCGGTGATTGTTTGTTGAGGAAGAAAGAGCATCATTGCCGGAAACATAATCCCATCCTGCTGTGTAAGAGAATTTATTTTTCACATACATCAACGATAGCGTAGAAGTAAATGCGGCCAGTGATAATCCTTCTTTATCTTTTCCTCCCTGGTAATAAAATCCTGCATTCAGTGTGAAAGCTTTTTTCTTATCTAAAATGCTTGTTGCCAATAAGCCAGTGGTAAATCGTGTATTAACACCTGCCTGGTTGTAGCGACGGCCAAATACATAACCTGTATCAGCGCCTGCCATAGTTTGTACAGAGTCTAATTTATATTTTGAAAATTCATCCGCAACAAATAATGCTGTGATCTTTGTTTGCTTAAATGTTTTTGCTGCATATAAAAATTGTAATGCTTTATAATGCTGTCCTAACGAATTGGTGCTTGGCGGATTTGCCATTGATAATGTCCCTGCTTTAGAACTGATACCACTGGCATTTACTATTGGTATCAATCCTGTTGGTGTTGCAACCAAATTGCCACGACTGTCTTTTACATAAGGATTAACATTGGCCGGTGTATAGTAAGTGCCGTTGTAATTAAAGGCATCCGTGTTTTGATTGAATGCTGTACCTATATCAACCTGCCAGCCTTTATTCAATAACTTAAAAACGATCGCATCATGCCGGCGGGCCTGTTGCAGCCAATCAAGATTTCCTATTAGCCTGCTGTCATCATATAATAATTCCTGCCTTCCAATTTTTATGGCGAAATAATCAACAGCAGCATTTTGGAACGATGAATCTTTTTTATTTGCCAATGCAATTTCTGCCCATGCTTCATGCAAACCCAACTTGCTACCATCAGCAGGACTTATTGAAGAAGCATCCTGTCCCCACACTCTTACATCCTGTAAAGAGGTTTGAAAAACGATCCTTTTCCATTTGTAATTAAAACTTAACCGGGTGCGTTGCGATGTAAAGAATGCAGCGGAATTTGTTTTGGGGATTAAAGTTCCTGTACCATTCCGGTATTCAGTTCTTGTTCTTATCTGCCCGGTAAGTGTTAATTGTGCATACGAACTGCTGGCAATGCATATTGCAAAACACAGCAACAATAGTTTGATTGGTTTACATTTTTTCATGTTAATTTTGGACGATTTTGAGGTGATGAATCTTGGAATCATTCGGCCCGGTTAGACTGCCATCTGCCGGGCTATTTTTATGTCAATTGATTTTAATACTCTTTTGTCTGTATTCGTAAAATGATCTTCTCTTTCACTCCGATATACACTTTGCCATCCTCCACTTTTACCGGGTAAGTTTTAATAGCACATTCATCTCCATTCAAACATTCGCCTGTTGCCAATGAAAAAGATTTTTTATGAAAAGGACAAGCCACTTTTGGTTCTCCATCCTGTGAGCCGATCATGCCACGGCTTAGTGCCATTTGCTTTCTGTGGGGGCATTCGTTTTGTGAAGCATACCATTCGTCACGGCGGGCAAAATGAAACAGGGCGATCTGTTCATCATTATATTTTACGCAAACACCGCCGTTGGCAGGCACTTCATCAGTTGTACAGGCATATTCCCAATGAATTGTTTTTGTTGCTATCATAGTCTTTCGTTTTATAATTTTCCTCACAGGAATATTCATCCTGGTAAAAAAAGGCAAGCAATCGTTGTTTGAAATAATAACTGTAATGGCGAACAGTTAATTAAAAATGGCAGGCAATCGTAACGGGTAACGTCTTATTTCTGGCAAGAGAATATTTTTACTTCCACTCTTTCGCTTTCTTTTGTTCCCTCATTGGCTCAAACAGTATGGAAGGGTCCTTTTCTGTTGGTGCATTTACAAAATGGTTAAACCTTTTTCTTATTTCTGGATTTTCAACAGCTTCTTTCCATTCGCATTTGTAACTATCCACCAGCAATTGCATTTCTGTTTCTAATTGTTCGGCAATGCCCAGGCTGTCCTTGATCACCACATTTTTCAGGTAATCAATACCACCTTCCATTTTGTTGAGCCAGGTAGCTGTTCTGGCAAGTGGGTCAGCAGTTTTTATATAAAACATCAGGAAGCGGTCAATATATTTTATACAGGTTTCACTATCCAGGTCCATGGCCAGCAACAAAGCATGTTGTGGCTTTGAACCGCCGTTTCCACACACATATAAGTTCCATCCCTTTTCGGTAGCGATAATGCCGAAGTCCTTGCTTTGTGC
This sequence comes from Bacteroidota bacterium, assembly GCA_040385725.1. Taxonomy (GTDB): domain Bacteria; phylum Bacteroidota; class Bacteroidia; order Chitinophagales; family Chitinophagaceae; genus Ferruginibacter. The sequence goes on from JAZKGV010000246.1 coordinate 7,831, forward strand.
TTCTGCACATTCCCGTATGCAACCAGACACAGCAGATTTTATTTTGTGCGGCGCTCTCAGCCCACGGTATCTTTCTTCAATACGGATGGCGAAACTAACGCTGTCGTGCAGCCCAAACCTGCACCAGGTACTGCCTACACAACTTTTTACTGTACGCAAAGCTTTGCCATAAGCATGGCCACTTTCAAAACCAGCGTCAATTAATTCTTCCCAGATCAGCGGAAGGTCAGAAAGATGTGCACCAAACAGATCAATACGCTGGCCACCGGTAATTTTTGTGTAGAGGTTATACCTCTTTGCCACCTGGCCGATCACAATTAGTTTATCAGGTGTAATTTCTCCACCGGGGATACGGGGCACAACAGAGTAAGTGCCTCCTTTCTGGATATTGGCTAAAAAGCGGTCGTTGGTGTCTTGTGCTGTATCATTGCCTTTTTCTAAGATCATTTCATTCCACAAACTGGCAAGAATAGACGCAACAGGCGGCTTGCATAATTCACACCCATCGCCTGTCCCTAATTTATCTAAAACAGCGTCGTAAGATTTCAGTTGGTGAACTTTTACTAAATCATATAATTCCTGGCGGCTGTAATTAAAGTGTTCGCAAATAACATTACGAACATATTTGCCTTGCGCCTTTAATGTATGGTTCACCAGGTCTTTGATCATTGGAACACAGCCACCACAGCCGGTTCCAGCCTTGGTGCATTTTTTTACTGCATCTACTGTTTCACAACCATTCTTCACGGCACTGCATATTGCACCCTTGCTTATATTTTCACAACTGCATATTGCGGCATCATCCGGCAGGCTTAATATACCAGCGCCTGCATCTCCTTCTCCACCTCTTGATCCCAGTATCACATCTTCGGGATTAGGAGGAAGGATGACTTTGTTTTTACAGGTTTGCAATAATATATTGTATTGCTCTGCATCGCCTACTAATATGCCACCAAGTAATTGTTTTCCATCGGCACTTATATTAATCCTTTTATAGATTCCTTTACTGCTATCATTATAAGCAACAATTTTTGTCTCCTTTGTATTAATAAATGGATCCCCAAAACTTGCTACATCAATACCAATCAATTTTAGTTTGGTGCTCATATCAAAACCTGTAAAACACGCCACCTCATTAAGATCATTTTGAGCAACAAGATTTTTTACAGCCACATCAGCCATTTCATAACCAGGAGCAACAAGCCCATAGATCATTTCGTTGTGCAAAGCACACTCGCCAATGGCAAAAATGTTTGGGTCTGAAGTTTGTAATTGATCATTCACTACAATGCCACCACGGTTGCCCGTTAGTAATCCTGCAGCTTTTGCCAGTTCATCTCTAGGCTTAATGCCTGCGGAGATAACAAGTATATCAACATCTACAGAACTGTTATCCGAAAACGCCATTCCAGTAATAGCATCTTCACCAGTTATTGCAGCTGTATTTTTTGAAGTAAGCACAGTAAGCCCAAGTGTTTCTAGTTTTGATTGAAGCAAAGCAGAGCCGGTTTCATCAATTTGCCTTGGCATCAGCCTCGGTGCAAATTCAATTACCTGTATATCATTTATACCAAGGTCAAGTAATGCTTTGGCTGCTTCCAGTCCGAGTAAGCCGCCACCGATAACAGCGCCTTTCTTAGATTTTTTTGCCCAGTCGGTTATCAACTCCAGATCTTCGATAGTCCTGTAAATAAAAACACCTTGTTTTTCTACCCCGGGAATTGGCGGCACAAATGCAGCCGAGCCTGTGGCTAAAATCAAATGATCGTAGGATTCTGTAATACCTGTGTGAGAATGAACCTGTTTGTTCCGGGTATCTATTTTTACAACCGGGTCGCCGAGGTGGAGTTGTATATTATTATCAGCATACCATGATGATGGAGCTAAGGAAAGATCTTCAGCAGTTTTACCGGCAAAGTATTCGCTCAGGTGAACCCTGTCGTAAGCAGGCCTGAATTCCTCGCCAAAAACCACGATTTCAAATTGCTTGTTGGCGTCCTTAGCTACAAGCTTTTCACAAAACTTGTATCCCACCATTCCGTTTCCGATTACCACTACTTTCATTGTTTCCCATTTAATAGATAAACAAAATAGTGGCAAGCAATCGAATTGTTTTTTATTCTATATGTGATGTACTGCTTATGTCAATCACTAAAACAGATTAAAAAATGATTTATATCATAAAAATAAGAGTATATTTCTATATTTACAAAACAATTCTTTCAAATAATTTATATATTTTATAAAATAATGTATTATGAAGGCTTCCTTTATATCATTGGTAGGCGCAGGACCAGGTGATCCCGAGCTGATTACCCTGAAGGCAATTAATACCCTGAAAAGGGCTGATGTAATATTATATGATGCCCTCGCCAATACAGATCTGCTGGCGTATGCTCAACCAAAAGCTATCAAACAATTTGTTGGAAAAAGGTATGGTTGCCATGCTTTATCGCAACAAGAGATAAACCAGCTTACAATAGAATATGCATTATCCCACGGACATGTGGTAAGGCTAAAAGGCGGCGATCCATTCGTATTTGGAAGGGCGCAGGAAGAACTTGATGCTGCAAGAGAAGCTGGTATTCCTGTGGAAGTTATCCCTGGTATTTCAAGTGCATTGGCTGTACCGGCCAGCCAGATGATACCCTTAACCTGCCGGGGAATCAATGAAAGTTTTTGGGTAACCACCGGGACCACAAAAACGGGAGAAATATCAAGTGATATAAAACTGGCAGCGCAATCTTCTGCCACTGTCATTATATTAATGGCCATGAGCAAACTGGAAGCCATTATGGAAATATTTGCGGCGCAGGGAAAACAACAAACACCAGTTGCTATTATTCAGGATGGCACTACGGAAAAAGAGAAATGTATCATTGGCACCGTAAAAGATATTTACTTCAAAGCAGAATACCACCACATTACTAATCCAGCTATTATTATGATAGGCGATGTGGTGAAGCTGCATCCTTCCTTTATCCATTCTGCTGTACAGCAATACTCTATGGACAAGATATTCATCCACAAAGAATGATGTATGCCCATTACGCTTTAATATTGCAACGGGATGAGTAAGAAAAACAAAAAAGGTTGCAATCTAAAAAGCTGTATGTTCTGCAGGCAGAATATGCCCAGCTGGTTACCAGCCATTGAAGCAAACAGGCAGTGCCTGCATTTTAAAAAAGGGGAATTATTATTTAAAGAGGGCGAAGAGGTAAAAGGAATGTTCTTTATTGATAAAGGACTTGTAAAAGTTCATAAACACTGGACAGAAGATAAAGAACTCATTTTGAGAATAGCAAGTGATGGCGATATTGTGGGGCATCGTGGGCTTGGTGCTGATACGATTTATCCTGTATCAGGTACCGCTTTGGAAGCAACCGACGTTTGCTTTGTTGACCTTTCTTTTTTTGATGACACATTAAAAGTAAACCACGACTTTCTCTATAAACTGATGATGTTTTTTGCAACGGAATTGAAAGAGTCAGAAAAAAGAATGCGGAACCTTGCCCACATGACGGTGAAGGGAAGAATTGCGAATGCTATTATTTCTATCAAACAAAAATTTGGTGTTGCGTCCAATGGCAACCTAACGCTTACGCTGAGCCGCCAGGATTTTTCTTCCTACATTGGCGCTACTTATGAAACTGTTTTCCGTATGATGAATGAAATGATTGAAGAAGGCGCCATCAAAATGGATGGAAAAAACATTGCTGTTCTTTCGGAGGATAAACTACAGGAATATATCCAGCCTTAATTTTATTTTATCGTAAGCTGTTTATCCACCTGCTGTTTTCTTACAAACCATGCAATGGTAAAAGATGGAATTACATCTGTGAATGGCACTATCTCTTCCACAAAGTTTAATACGCCACCGATCATGCCAATCCTTCCGCCAAACATCTTGTAAAATATCATAGCGGAAATAGGTGCCCAGATAATATCGATAAATTCAGCAAATGCAGGAATAAGATAGCTGGCCATACCGATCAGATCCATCAGGATACAGAGGGCAATGTTTGGGAGAAACTGTTGTTCGTTTTTCATGTTTTGTTTTTTTGTTTCACGCCATGACGGCAAAGAAAGCAAAGAAGCAAAGTTTTTTATTTGGGAAGAATATAATAGAAAACCCTGCCAAAGTTGTAGGCTGACATAACGGCGTTGTTAAAAATTTTTTGGATTAGTTTTTTTTATTTTGACGATACGTTTTCAATTATTCGGAATTTCTGGGCAGTTGAATTTCAAGTACCCCTGGTGATGAGACGGCCGTATATTATTGTTGAGTTATGCGAAAGTTGTGTACAACTGAATTGGAAGTGTCTAAATAATGGAACAACTTTTTATCCCAATGGATCCCCAATTGCGGCCTTTCTTAAATAAAAGGTCTTAC
>JAZKGV010000247.1:0-4316 GCA_040385725.1 Bacteroidota bacterium
TTACCAAAAATTTTGATACTGCAGAAGCGGTTGCTGTTATCGATAAATTATTAAAAGAAGATTTTTTTAACGCCGACCTGTTTACCACTACAAACGACTTTCAGCTATTACAGCAAAATGATAAAGTAAAGATCAACACAAAATCAGCATCGCATACAAATATTAAAACACAACAACACGATAAACAAAAACAACGCATTATAAAAGCAACAAACAATATTTACCTGCATAAACTTGGCATTACTACAAATGATGGCGTGGTAAAAAAAGAGATGCAGGATAAATACAAACAGATAAACCGCTATACAGAGATTATTGATGGGATCATAAAAGAATTGCAATTCAACGGTGTAATTAATGTAGTGGATATGGGCAGTGGCAAAGGCTATCTCACTTTTGCTTTATACGATTATCTCACTAATACATTACAGCAGAAGGCTAACATCACCGGCATTGAAATGCGGCCTGACTTAGTAACCATCTGCAATCAAATTGCTGCAACAGCCAGCTTCACTGATCTCCATTTTGAAAAAGGTACAATTGCTGATGCAAAACTTTCATCACCCAACATATTAATTGCACTACATGCCTGCGATACCGCTACAGATGATGCTATTTATAAAGGAATAGATGCCAATGCGAAAGTCATAATTGTTGCGCCTTGCTGTCACAAACAGATCCGCAGGCAGGTAAACCCTGATAATGTTTTATCCGCCATTACAAAACATGGCATTTTATTAGAACGGCAGGCCGAGATGGTAACCGATACCATCCGTGCCTTACTATTAGAAGCCAATGGCTATAAAACAAAAGTGTTTGAATTTATTAATACGGAACATACCCCAAAGAACGTAATGATCGTTGGTGTGAAAAATGAGAACCCTATCGACAAAAGAGAAGAAAATCTGGAAAAGGTAAAAGAATTAAAAGCGATGTTTAATATTGAACAACATTATTTGGAAAAGTTATTAGGCGTGTAATACTTCAAATAAAAAAGATGTGGTTTGCACCACATCTTTTTTAATCACTTTTATTTTTCGATCAATGCTTCAGCAAAGGAAGCAAATTAGCTTTTACATAATCAGCACTCTTTTTAATATTGGCATCACCGGGCACAGGGAGGTTTTCCTGTTCTACATAAAAATATTCCATTCCAGATAATCCTGCATTTTTAAACACTGTGGCAAAGTCAACTGTACCTGAACCCACTTCTGTTTGTGTTTTCTTCTCATCACCCAACATATCTTTTACATGCCACATTTTAAACCTGCCCGGGTCTCTCTTAAATATTTCTATCGGGTCTTCTTTCGCAAATTTTACCCAGTATAAATCAAGTTCAAGATCCACCAGTTCTTTATCACATTCTTTCATTATTATATCATAACCGGATACACCACCCTCATATTTTATAAATTCAAACTCATGGTTATGATAAGCCATTTTCAATTTATTATCCTTACAAAGTTGTGCCGCCTTATTCATCTTTTCAACTATCACTTTATAATCGTCCAGGGAATCTCTTTGTTCAGCAGGAAACCATGGGATCACTACATATTTATGGCCGAGCGTCAATGCAGCATCAATAACTTTTTGTCCATCTTTATCAAACATGTCGAGCTGGTAATGCCCACTCGGTGAAATAAGTTTATGTGCCTTTAGCATTTCTGCTACCTGTGCAGGTGTATTTTTAAAGAAATTGTCTGCGGAGTTAAACCCATACATTTCCACACTGCCATAACCAGCGGCCGCAACTTTAGCCAACACTTTATCTAAGCCATTGTTAACTTCATCTCTCAATGAAAATAATTGAATGCCTATCAGATGATCTTTATGAATGGCGTTTCCTGCTTTCATATCGCAACCTGCCATAATACCGGCGGCTGTAATGCCTGTATTCAATAGAAAATTTCTCCTGTTCATAGTGTAGTAATTTATTTATGATTATCATTCAGCCCATGCCTTGTCTCCTTTTTTATAAGGGTAGTCGCCAATATATTTCCCGGGCACCGCTTTATGGCGCAATGTTTCTTCAGCGCCCGTTTTTGAAGTAAAGAAACCAAATAAAGTCAATTGCTTCATCATCGTGTAATAATGAAGTGGTTTTTTATCATCGTCATTTTTGCCTTCGTTTTCTTTATTAAGAGGGTCATTAAATGTCTTCGCCTCCTTTTCAAGGTTCACTAAAAAATCGTGGCGTTGTTTGGCATCGCAATCCATAAATGATTTGCCATTTGCTTTGTTGCAGGCTTCGTCTAATTGCACTATGCCTTTTGTAAAAGCTGTTTGATGCGCTGCAGGATAACAATCTGTTACGATCACCTTCATAAGCTCAGCAACTTTGGCAGCTTTTGCACCTGGTGTTTTTGTTGCAGGAATGATGGTCTCAGCTACTTCATCAAGCAAAGCAATAGTAGCAGGTGTAAAACCAGCTTCTAATGAGGCTCCGCTTTTACAACCACTCAAAAATAATTCGCCGCCAATAAAAGCACCGCCGGTAAGTATGGCTATCTGTTTTAGTAGTTCTCTTCTTTCCATGATTAATTGTTATTAGTTATTTGTTATCAGTTATCAGTTGAAAAACTCATCACTGATAACTGATCACTATTTACAGGTTTTGTTTTTTTAATTCACTCACCGCAAAATCAACAGCCCTTGCAGTTAAGGCCATGTATGTAAGTGATGGGTTTACACAACTTGCACTCGTCATACAAGCACCATCTGTTACAAATACATTCGGGGCATCCCACACCTGGTTATGCCCGTTAAGCACACTTGTCTTGGGGTCACGGCCCATTCGTGCTGTTCCCATTTCATGTATACCCATGCCTACTGCATAACCGTAGTCAAACGTTTTAATATTCTTTACCCCCATTGCTTCCAGCATTGCTACAGCTTCGGTAGGAATATCCTTTCGCATTTTCACTTCATTCTCTTTTAGTTCCACATCGAATGATAAAACAGGTAAGCCCCATTTATCTTTTTTTGTTTTATCAAGAAATATCCTGTTGCTGTGGTCAGGTAAAATTTCACCAAAACCCATCATGCCCATTTTCCATTTGCCGGGTTCACTCAACGCATCTTTTAAATCGTTGCCGATGGTAAACTCTGCAATATCCAATCCCCTTTCCCTGTATGCACCACCCTGGTAGCCAAAACCACGTAGATAATCTCTTTTATCGTCATAAACATTCTGGAACCTTGGGATATAGATGCCTGTTGGCCTTCTTCCATATTCATATTTATCTTCAAAACCTTCCACGATACCTTCTGCGCCGCTTTTCAAATGATGGTCCATTACATTATGCCCCAGTTCGTTGCTGCTGCTCCCTAAACCACCAGGCCAAATATCAGTAGCGCTGTTCATCAATATCCAGGTACTGTTAAATGAAGAAGCACATACAAAAATTATTTTTGCATTGTATGTATAAGTTTTGTTTGTTTCTGCATCAATTACCTCAACACCTGTTGCCCTCTTCTTGTCTTTATCATAAATAAGCCTGGTCACAATCTTATTTGCTTCCAATGTAAGATTGCCTGTTTTTCTTGCGGCAGGCAATGTTGCACTCTGTGTACTGAAGTAAGCACCAAACGGACAACCACGCCAGCAACGGTCACGGTATTGACAATTGGTACGGTCGTTATGCGGTTGTGTAATATTGGCACTCCGGCCGATAAACATGTGGCGTTTCCCTTTATAATATTCTTTCAGCTTTGGTGCAAGGTCTTTCTCCACTACATTCATTTCCATCGCAGGCATATATTCACCATCAGGTAATATATCCAACCCTTCTTTACTGCCTTGTACACCAGCAAATTTTTCTGCATAGCTATACCAGGGTGCAATATCTTCATAACGTATTGGCCAGTCAACACCAATGCCTTCTTTTGCATTGGCTTCAAAATCCCATTTATTTAACCGGTAACTCTGCCTTCCCCACATCAAAGATCTTCCACCAACATGATAACCACGGTACCAGTCGAAACGTTTTACTTCTGTATAAGGACTTTCCTTTTCATTGGCCCACATACCAGAAGTGGATTCATTTAATGGATAATCCCTTTTTAAAACAGGATAATCCTGTTTCATCTGTTGCGTTGCTTTATCACGGTGAGGGAAGTCCCAAACATTTTTATCGGCGTTCACATAATCCTTTACGTGCTCTATGTTTCGGCCACGTTCAAGCATTAAAGTCTTTAACCCTTTTTCGGTGAGTTCCTTAGCGGCCCATCCGCCACTGATACCAGAGCCAATTACGATGGCATCATAAACATTGTTTTCAGGCATGGTGTATGTTGATTTTGATGATGATTTATTT
>JAZKGV010000248.1:0-2433 GCA_040385725.1 Bacteroidota bacterium
ATCATACATCACTTCATTAATATTCTTGCGGCTGTTCTCAAAACTTCTTTTGGCCGCTTCTACCTTTACTCTTTGAATATATTCTGCAACAGTATTGTTAGTGGCTTTTTTAAAACGGCGTTCAAAACTTCTTCTGCCAACTGTACACAGATCAGCTAACTGATCAACAGATATTCTTTCCTGGTAATTGGCTTCAATAAAATCCTGTGCTTTTTTTATTTCTTCATCTTCATGGTCCTTTTGGCCGTTGAACATCATAAAGAACGATTGTGTGTTGCGTTCAATATCAATAGCAAAATATTTTGAAGCAAGAATAGCTGTTTCCCTGTTGGTATATTTTTCAACTAAGTACAATAATAAGTTCCAGTAAGAGGCGGCGCCACCGCTTGAGTAAATACCATGTTCTTCTGTGATGATGCTTCCATCCACCAGCTCCACATCAGGAAACATATTCCTGAAATCATTGGCATATAACCAATGTGTACTGCATTGCTTACCTTTTAATAATCCTGTGGAGGCTAATAAAAATGCACCGATACAAAGCGAGGCTACTTCTGAGCCTTTACTATGTTGCTCCACTATCCATGGAATAAATTTTTTATTTGCTTCAAGTGCCGTTTGCATATCACCGCTTAATGCAGGTATCACAATCAGGTCAGAATCCTGCACATCTTTCATTAAGGCATCGGAATGAACAGAAAATACGCCGCCGCTCAGTTTTACTTCTTTGGTAAGGCCAACCAGTTTTATATTAAATAGCGGCTCTTCTCCCTGCGCTTTTAAAAATTCATTCACAGCGCTGAACATATAGCGTGGGTCTGTAACGGCTGCCATCACAGCAGTTTCAGGAACAATGATGGAAACATTTTTCATGCACCAAATGTAGGGAACTTGTTTGTCGCAATCAACCCTTTTAAATGACGGTTTTGCCACTATTAAAGTTTTTAAACCAGTGGTATGTTTGTGTTGGTTATTTGTTAATCGTTATTGGTCATGAGGTTTGAGTACAAACCTGATTTATAATAATAAAATGTACGAAGTGAACGTGATTTACTATTAACTAATAACTATTCACCAATCACAAAACATCTATGACAAACATTAATGCATACCTCACTTTTAATGGTAACTGCCGGGAAGCGATGACGTTTTATAAAAAATGTTTGGGCGGAAAATTAGTATTACAAACAATTGGAGAGTCGCCAATGGCAGCTAAATTACCAGCGAAAATGAAGAAAAGTATTTTACATTCCACACTTACAAAAGATGGATTGTTATTGATGGCATCTGATATGGTGAGTGAAAATGGGTTAATAAAAGGCAATTCAGTTTCTTTAATGCTTAATTGCGCCAGTGAGAGAGAGATAAAAATAATGTATAAAAAATTGTCTGATGGCGGCAAGGCAAATCATCCTTTGGAAAATACTTTTTGGGGTGCATTGTTTGGCGACCTTACGGATAAGTATGGCAACCAATGGCTGCTCCATTTCGATAGCAAAACAAAATAATAATTTATATCTTTAAATAAACCAAAAACCAATTTTATGAGAATTGTAAAGAAAATTTTGATCTTCCTGGCAGTGCTTGGTGCATTGATCTTAGTGGTGGCATTATTTGTAAAAAAGGATTTTGCCTCTGAAAAAGAAGTGGTGGTAAACAAACCAAAGCAGGATGTTTTTAATTACATCAAACAATTGAAAAATCAAAACGATTATGGGGTATGGGCAAAAAAAGATCCGAATATAAAACAGGTATTTACCGGAACCGATGGAACCGAAGGTTTTGTTTCATCCTGGGAAGGGAACAGTGAGGTAGGAAAAGGTTCTCAAACGATCAAGAAAATTACAGACGGACAGCGGATTGACCTGGACTTACATTTTATTGAACCATGGGATTCTCATTCGCCTGCCTGGTTAACAACGGAAGAAGTGTCGCCAACACAAACAAAAGTAAAATGGGGCATGAGTGGAAAGATGACGTATCCATTTAATATTATGTGCCTGTTCATGAATATGAATGAAATGATTGGAAAGGATCTGCAAACCGGGCTTGACAATATGAAAGGGATTTTAGAAAAATAATAAGCGTTCCTTTATCAAAATCACTACGGGCAAATGCAAAGCATTTGCCCGTTTAGTTTAGTAAGTACAAATGAAATTATTTCTTTAATGCTTTTGCATATACTTCCAGGCAACGTTTTCTTGCCAACTCATGTTCTACAATTGGCAGAGGATAATCAAAGCTGTCAAGTTCCGGCACCCATTTGCGGATGTATTTTAGATCCTTGTCAAATTTTTCTGTCTGCAGCCGTGGATTAAAAATTCTAAAATAAGGAGCAGCATCACAACCGCTGCCAGCCGCCCATTGCCAGCCGCCATTGTTAGCTGCCAGGTCAAAGTCTAATAATTTTTTTGCAAAGTATGCCTCACCAAG
>JAZKGV010000249.1:0-6030 GCA_040385725.1 Bacteroidota bacterium
ATTGCCCGTCTGCTGAAATGGTTGGCCTTAACTCAGGATATTCTGTATTGATTGGTAAACCAAGATTTTCAATTTTAATAATTGATTTTTCTGTGATGACATTTTCTTTTTGCTCAATGAATTTTTCGCCGTCGGTCAAGGTCGCTTTTGCAAAAGATGTTTGTGCATTGGCTAATTGTGAACAATAGAGTAGTGCTGAAAAGAGGGATACTTTTTTCACAGAAGACGGATTTAGTTAGAGTGGTAACGAAAAAATGGCTGTTTTCTTGTGTTAAGCGGAGTGTTTTTTAGCTTTTAATTTTACTTTTTGTCTTGAAACAAAAAGTAACAAAAAATTCAAGACGGAACGATATACAGCCCGTTCCGTCAGTAGCTATGTTGAGCTTTTTTACTACTGTGGTTTCAGCATTGGTAATTCTACTCTTAGGTGCAAGCAGTTCAATTATAAATCTGCAGCCTTAAATTGTTGATGTATTCTGAGGAAATGTTACTGCACTTTTAATATCGGTTTCATCTGCACATTTCTTCCATTTTGATAACGGATATAATACATGCCTGTAGGGAAGGAACTGATATTTATTTGCTTGTTGATGGTTTGTGGCCTGTCGTAAGTTGTTTCCAATAATGTTTGTAATGGCCTGCCTTCTTTGCTTACCAACTGTAATAATGTATGTCCGCCTGCAGTATAGAAAGAAAGTGAGCTGATGCCAGATGATGGATTAGGCGCTGTGTTCACAAAATTATTTTCATTTACTGCAGTTGGCCTTCCTAATGGGGCACAATCTGCATTGTTGCAAATATTAAGATCAGTAAAACCAGGCTGAATGATCTGCTGCAGGCTGGTACTGTCCTGGCAAAGCCAGCGTTTCATAATACTGTAATACACCTGGCGGAAATCGTACTGCATATCAATATTGTCATCTACCCCAGCCACTGAAGGCAGCAAAGGGTTGGTTCCGATGATGCCGCCTGTTACCGGGCTGCCAAACAGGAACACAGGTGCTGCATAACCATGATCTGTGCCGGTGCCGGCATTACTTTTTATCCTTCGGCCAAATTCACTAAACACCATACCCATCACACGCTGGTCTTTATTCATGAGTTTGATGTCGTTGTAAAATGCTTTTACGGCTTCGCTCACTATACTTAGTTGAGTGGCGTGTACACCGGTGCTGGTATCGCTGCCGACTGCCTGCCCCACATGTGTGTCAAATCCTTTCAGCGTTACCACATATACTTTTGTTTTAAGCCCGCCATTGATCAGCTTTGCAATAATTTTAAATTGTGATGCAAATGTATTGTTGGGGTAGGTGGCAAGGTTATTATTGCCGGCCATGTTATACGCCGTTCTTATTACAGTACTGTAAATTTCTGACTGGCGTGATACATCCCTTACATGTTTCAGCTTGTCTCCCATGGGTGTGGTGGAAGCCACTGCATCCTGTCCGCCATTGGCATTATTGATAAATGCATTGGGGTCGCTGATGCTATAGGCCATAGGGGAAGTTGGCCCCAGCAACGCTAATGCAGCACTGCTGCCAAACTGTATAGCAAGTGGATCAGGCATTTCTGCTGTGGGAAAAGCGGCGGGGAAACCATTGTATTCTGCATTGAGATAGCGGCCAAGCCACCCATCATTAAGGTATTGGTTACTGTCTGATGCTGTGTTCCATATATCTGTTGCCCTGAAGTGGGAGAATACCGGTGAGGGATACCCCACTGACTGAATGATGCAAAGGTCGCCGTTGTTATACAGATCCCTGAAGCCACTGAATGAAGGGTGCAGGCCTGTGGCATTTGTGCCTGTAAGTGGCAGCACCCTGTTTTCTGCAATGGCAATATTGGTACGGGCATTATAATAATTGCTGTACTGGTCAAGTGGTATCACAGTGTTAAGCCCATCGTTGCCACCGCTCAATTGTACCAGCACCAGTATATGATCATTGGCTGTGCCGCTTTGCAGCAACCTGCCGATCATGCTGTCTTCGGCATGGGCACTAAGGCTAAAACCATTAACAAGGCCCGGCACACCTACAGCAGTAACAGCAGTATTGCGTATAAATTTTCTTCTTTGCATGTTCAAAATATTTTAGCCCGTTACATTAAATGATATTCTTCCAGCTTGCTTAAAAAATACAGCATAAGTGCTTTTAACCTTGTATTAACCACACTGTAGTTTTCCATATTTGCCGGGGCATTCATATAATTGTTCCAGGCACTTGCCCAATAGCTGTCATCTGTAACACCCGTTAATAAAATTTCTGTTTTGATAGTATCCCGAAGGGGTTGACTCAGTTCCCTGCGTAAAAAATAAGTATTAAAGTCTTCTACCAGTTGATTGGGGTCTGCAGGGTTGCTCATTCTGAATGCAACAGCTACCGGGTCAATAAACGTATTAAAACCACCATTGCTGTAGCCGCCACCATTGATCATGGTGTCAATAAAACCCTGGCGTTTTATAAAAGTGTCTGTGGTTATCCATAGTTTATCAAAAAACGGAGCCTGGTAATACGGTATAAAACCAGATACATTATTAGGGTCACCAATAGTTTGCTCAACCGAACCCATAAAGGTGACGGCTAAATAATTCAGGTGTTTGTACAGCAATTGCGGATTGCTTTCAGGCGGAAGTTTTATACCACACTCCCTTATTAAGCCCACTGTATAATCAACCGGGCTTTTGATAATGTCGCCGTATTGCATGGCATTAAAAAAATGTTCGCTTTTTAAAAGTTGCAACAGTACTGGTTTTATTTCATAATTATTGCTGCTCAATGTTGCTGCCAACGGGGCAATGATATTAGTTTCCACATCATCACTAATGATATGGTAAACAAAATAGCGGTAAAGCCTGCGGCAAATATTTTTTGATACTTCCTCTTTAGTAAAGAGCATTTCTATCAGGTCGTCAGTTTCCAGCACGCCCTGGTTTTCGGGCCGGTTAATAACAGTATTGTTATAGAATGATGAAAATACTTTTGGGTTTGTATCGTGCCTGCTGTTGATGAAACCGTTTATTCCATCTGTAAGATTTACTGAGTGACCGGTGAGTACCCTGGCAGCAGCCTTTACATCATCTTCTGTAAACAGGTTGACGGGCCCTTTACCTATCGTAAATAACTCCTGCAGTTCCCTTCCATAGTTTTCATCAGGTGCTGTTTTGGTATTTTCATAACCGTTGAGATATACCAGCATCCCAGGGTCAATGGTTACAGTTTTAATCAGTGTTTTAAAATTGCCGGTGGCATGCTGGCGCAGCAGCTTCATGTATTTATAGCACATGATCGCCCCTCCCACAATCTCAAATTCTATCGTAACATAGTTGCTCCAGAACAGGATCATTTTTTCTTCCACACTTCTTGGCTGGTTAATCATATTGTTAAGCCACCACGATTTTATGCCTGCCCTTCTCTCCCTGTTTACAATTCCTGCTGTGCTGCCGGTGTTTACCCAGGTCCTCCCTACGGGTACACCCCAGTCCGGGTCTGTTGCAGCTACAGTCTGGGATGTACTATTAACTTTTATTGGCTCGCCGGGATTGGGGTTAACCGTATTTACCAGTTCATCCACGGCGCTGCTGCAACTCATGGTTTTAAAGTAAGTCACATCTTCCACCCGGGCACCATACATGGTACGCTTCAGCAAGTGTATCACTTCATTTTCTGTCCATTGACCGCTATACAATGACAGGCTACCACCAATAGGGTCAATATCTTCGGGCATCGCCACCTGGTTATTAAAATTTGCCTTTGCTGGTTTTGCAGCAGATGGTTTAAACAAGGAAGTAATAAATTCTTTTCTTTCCATTATTTTCTGTTATCAGTTATTGGTGATTGGTTATCGGTGATCAGTTATTTAATAAACTTATCACTCATCACTTATCACTTTTTAATACTTGCTTTCAACTCGTCAATTTCCTTTTGTTGTTTATCAATCAATGCTTTCATTTCCTGCATTGCTTTTATCATTGGCACTACAAGCTCCGAATAGCGCAAACCATAAGGCGTGTAAGCATTCGTTGGCTTATCCACTCCACTAAAAACATATCCAATTTTTTTTGCGGCGGCTTCCACATCCTGTGCTAATAAGCCGGTAAAGCGGATGTTTTCAAAACCACTGTTATCTGTAAGCCCTTTTCCTCCCTGCAATTTTTTCATGCTTTGCAGATCATAATTATACGTAACAGGTTTTAACTGTTCAATAAAAGAAAGCCCCGGTACATCTTCACGGATATTCTTTTTTATACGGGCATCACTAAAAGTTGTCCAGCTTACCTGTCCGCCGATACTGCTTACATTAGTATTGCCAATACGTACCTGGTTGCTTGCAGTGATCACAACACTTTGGCCTAATGCACTGGAATTGCCGGGAGAAAAATTTCCTGCCACATCGATGGCTGCACCAACATATGTATTGCCCAGGCCACCTGTTTGGCTCAGTGCAGTTTGATACCCGATAAACACATTGTCCCCATTACCACCAGCACTATAGGCAATGGCAGCATTGTGGCCAATAATAGTATTGCGGCTGCTGCCGGTGGTACTGCTTAAAGTAAAATGGCCAAGTAAGACATTATAATTAGAAGATGTAATGTTTAAGCCTGCATTATAACCCACGGCAATGTTTTCCTGCCCGCCATTTAAAGATTTCAATGCATTATTACCAATAGCTAATTCAGTATTGGTACTGGTATTTTTTTGTAAAGCCATTGTGCCGATGGCAAGAATATTAGCACCTGCAATATTTGCAGTTGCGGCATCTTTACCAATAGCGATATTTTCCGAGGTTAGATTATTTCTTAATGCATTGCTGCCAATAGCAATATTGTTTATTGCAGTTGCCGCTGCCACTAATGTACGGCTGCCCAACGCAATATTATCTGAACCAATGGTGATGTTATAAGCAGCAGAATCGCCTAATGCTGTATTTCCGTTGCCAAAAGTAAGCGCTGTTAATGCAACATACCCAACAGCATTATTCCCACTTCCTGTTGTAACAACTGCAAGGCTGCGGTTACCATAAGCATTGTTTCTTGTAGCTGCCAGCGGATCAATAAACCCGGAAGGCTGGTTGTTGGTACGAAGCAATAATGCTTTGCCATCTGTAGTGCCTAAAAAATTTGAAGCTGTTGTGTTGCTGTTTCCTGTGGTACTCCATCCTGTGAGTGAAAGGGTAAAAGCACTGCTTCTCATCCGTAACACACCTGTGGCATCAATAGTAACCACGCTATCTGTAGCATTACCTGTTTGTAATCCTTGTAAGCGTACAGGGTTTGCTTCAGCTATTATATGCAGAGAGTGGGTAGGTACATCGGTACCTATACCAACATTTTGGCCATACGAATTAATGGTAAAACATAATAAAAGCAGCGTAATAAATTTTCTCATAAATGAAGTTGAGCTGTATATTTTAAATCTCGTCAAATGTAATATTGTTGCAGTTCTAAGGAAAATTGGGGATTGTCAGCAGTTTTAGGACGGGATTTCTAATACTTGTTGATGAAGTTAGCTATTCTTATTGGTAAATGGAGCCTGTTAACAAATCATTTTCTTGCCTGTATAGAAGTTGCTTATCACATACTGGGTTAGCGGCTTTTTCAAATTAAAAAGAGCCACAATAAAATGCGGCTCTTTTTGCTTAACGGGGAAATGATTTCCCACTATATGGATTTATAATTGGCCTTTCCTGTTTATTTTTGAAGGGCGTTGTTGCCCTTGATTAAATTCTCTTTGTATGCCCGGCTGTTGTTTTATTTGAGGTTGCGGTGTTCTTTGCTGTTGTCTCATTTCATTTTGTTGTCTTGTTTGTTCCTGTCTTCTTATTTCACGTTGTTGTTGATCTCTTATTTGTTGCTGCTGTCTTGCCGCATCCTGTTGTTGCTGTCTTTTTATTTCCTGTTGCTGTTGATCTCTTATTTGTTGCTGTTGTCTTACAGCATCCTGCTGTTGTTGTGTTTTTATTATCGCCTGTTGCCTTGCTTCATTTTGTTGTTGTTTTATCAATTCCTGTTGTTGTCTTTGTCTTTTTACT
>JAZKGV010000250.1:0-6767 GCA_040385725.1 Bacteroidota bacterium
ATCTTTTCATCAGCTACCACAACGGTGCTTGGGTTAAGCTTATATTGTACATAAGTCATATTGCTTGTAGAACTTGTGCTGATACCATTAAATCCCACTACTTTTTTATCAGCCAGTGAGAAAGCATTCCTGGTAGCCAACCTGCTTTCACCTATTACAGTATCCAGCTTTACAAATCCTTCTTTACAATAATACAGCCTGTTGTTACCAATCACTATTGAATCTGTTTCTTCAGCGCCTTCCACTGGTAAGGTATCTCCTTTAGGATCTATAAATAGCAATTCCTGTGTCAGGTAATTGTAATTGACTCTGCCACCGCCAGCCCTGCCATCTTTGTAATATACAGCGCCGTCGGTAAATTTTGTAAGCAGGTAAACTTCATTTACTGGTATGGAATGAGCAATATTTTGGCCCTGTTCAATAGTAAAGGCTGTTTGTGCACTGCTGTATACAGTAAAACATATACAATATAGCAGTATTGCAGAAAGATGTTTCATGGTAGTGTATAATATGATTGTAAGGTAACAAAAAATGCAGAAGGTTTACTCAAACGCAGCAGCGGAATGATAATTAAAAATTTGTTTGGCGTTGCTTCTTACCTTCGTACACAAATAGAATGAGATGGGCAAGTTTCATGAATGTATAAAGCCGGCACACAAAGAATTTATCAAGGAGCAGCATATATTTTTTGTAGCTACAGCACCGTTGAGTAAAGATGGGAGAGTGAACCTTTCGCCAAAGGGGCTTGATTGCTTTCGTGTGTTAAGCGATACCAGGGTGGCATATATGGATCTCATCAGCAGCGGCAACGAAACATCTGCACATACATTAGAAAATGGCCGGATCACTATCATGTTTTGTTCTTTTGAGTCGGCGCCAAATATTTTAAGGTTGTATGGTAAAGGCCATGCCGTATTGCCCGGTACAGGTGAGTGGGAGCAATATGCTTCACAGTTTACTATTTATCCAAGCACAAGGCAAATAATTGTGGCCGATATTGATCTGGTACAAACATCCTGCGGCTTTGGCGTGCCAATGTTTGAATTTACCGGCGACAGGGATATTCATTTTGAATGGGCAGAGAAAAAGGGCGCTGATGGTTTGTATGAGTATGTACAGGAGAAAAACTTAAAAAGCCTGGATGGATTGCCAACAGATATTGCACTGAAAACTTCCAATGATTAATTATGAGTGAAGACCTGCTGAAAAACTGGGAAAAGAAATCTGCTGAAAAACAAAAGCAGTACAAACAGTATTTGCAAAGAGCCAATAAAAATACAGTATTAAAAGCTTTGCCCGATCTGCATGAAGAAGCCTTTAGTAAAATTGATTGCCTGCAATGCGGCAATTGTTGCAAAGGTTATTCTCCACGTTTTAAAACGCCCGATATAAAACGCATTGCCAAACATTTAAAAATAAAAGATGGCGATTTGATAAACGAATATTTAAGAGTGGATGATGATGGCGATTATGTAATGCGGACAACGCCTTGTTCTTTTTTAGGAGAAGATAATTACTGCAGTATTTATGAAGTGCGTCCCTCAGATTGTGAAAGGTTTCCTTATACAGATGAAGATGTGATCTTGAAAAGGCCCAATCTCACTTTAAAGAATTCCACCTTTTGCCCTGCTGTGTATTATGTGTTGGAAAAACTGATGATCACTGCTTCAAAGTAAGTTCATCGTAAGCTGCACCCAATGGCCTTTCAATTCCTCCACCTTTCCATTCAGTTTCGCCTGGTATGGCGGTTGCTTTTATAATTTCTTCTTTTGTTTTGCCGGCTTTTATTTCGGTATCTACAAAGTCGAGTACTTTGCCAAGGTAATTTCCAAACAATTTCAGATCATCTTTTGTAACAACTATATCATATCCTTCTGCTGCATGTCCGCAAACGAACTTTGTTTTCTCATCAAAAGTATTATGAGTTTTATCTAATAAAACGATCCAGTTGCTGATACTTGCACCGGAGCTTTTATCAACATAAGGATGGCGGCGGTTAAACATAAGGTCGCCGAGGTGTACAATGTTTGCATTTTTAAAATGAATAATACTGTCTCCATTAGTATGGCCAGCGCCAAAATAATGCAGGCAAATTTCTTCTTTGCCAATTTTTTCACACCATGTATCAGTATAAGTCTGGTCGGGATATAACTGTTGCTCTTCATTCTTTTTTTCTTTTGCCACTCTTTCCTGGCTGGCTTTTGAATTGGCGTGGGCCAATACATGCGTTACCAGTCCTTTAAAAGCGATATTGCCGGAACTGTGGTCGCCGTGATGATGTGTATTGATGAGCAGCCTGAATGGTTGCACTGTTTTCTTTTTTAGTTCATCAATCAAATGGGGAGCCGTATCGGGGAATTGGGAATCTATTACCACAATACCTTCCTTCGAAAGCATAAATAATATAGTGCCGCCTTTCTCGGTAAATATACCGATGTCATCTGTCAGCATTGTTATTTTCCAGGAAGGATCAGCAAGTAATTGTGCTATTGTTTTATTGCTGAATAAAGCCAGGGAGGCAAGAATGAGAGAACTGTTACGGATGAAATTTCTGCGTTGCATATATCATTTTTTGGATGATAAGATACAATTAGTATTCCAGTTTTTTCAATGATGGTGCTTTAAACCAGGTAATGCAAACAACCAGCATCGTCATACAGCCACCAAATACAACAGAGGGAACATTGCCCATCAGTTTAGCCGCCACACCACTTTCAAACTGTCCAATTTCATTAGAAGAATTAATGAACATAGAGTTTACACTCATTACACGGCCACGAAGTTCATCAGGAGTTTTTAACTGCATAATATTCCCTCTTACCACGACGCTTAATCCATCGAGTACACCACTCAGGAGCAAAGCGGCAAATGAAAGCCAATACCATTGGGATATACCGAAAAGAACTATACAGGCGCCAAAACCAGCCACAGCCAATAATAATTTGATCCCTTGTTTTCTTTTCATCGGGTAAAGGGTGAGCAATGTTACCATGATGATCGCCCCTATATCTGTAGCAGCATTTAACCAGCCAAAACCAATAGGCCCAACTTTCAGAATATCCTTTGCATATACCGGCACCAATGCTACAGCGCCACCAAACAAAACAGCAAAAAGATCAAGCGAAATAGCAGCCAGTACATCTTTTGTTTTAAAAACAAATTGCAATCCTTCCATCACAGCGTCAAGTGTTTTCTTTTCCCCACTTATGCCGGGCGGTTTTGATTGTAGCTGGTATAAAAAAGCAAGGCCTGTAATAATTAAACTCACCACAACAATAAAAGTTCCTGTAACATGCAACCATGCAATAAGAAACCCGGCAACAGCATGCCCGGTAATGCTTGCCACCAACCAACTGGTGGAACTTAATTGCGAAGCTGGAATAAGCATTTCCCTTGGAACAATGGACGCAATGATAGAGCTGAATGTAGGGCCGGAAAATGATCTTATCACACCGGTAAAAAAGATAACGGTATAGATAAATATAACAGTGATCCTTGTTGAAAAAGATTGTTGAAACCAACTGGTGGAAGTACCTAAAAGAATGGCAGAACAAATTGCAAAAAGTACCACACAACGTAACAATAATTTTCTTTTATCACTTTTGTCAACCACATACCCTGCATATAATGCAAGCCCGATGGCCGGTATTGCTTCTGCAAGCCCGATCATTCCTATATTAAAAGCATCATGCGTCAATTCATACATCCACCAGATGAGAAGCGTTCCCATCATTCTCAACCCCATGATGAAAGTAAAACGGCCAAAGATGAAATTTCTGAATTCAGGGATTTGTAAAGCCTGGAAAGGAGAGCTGTTCAACTTGTTTTTATTGATGAAGCACAAAGGTAAAAACTAACTTCCTGAAATCAGGTTGCCTGAAGATTGTTTTACGCAAATGGTAAATGCCGTTTAATTATGGCAGGCTTAGATAGTATTGCCCTTCCTCGTATTCTTTATCCAGTGCATCGGTAATGATCTTCACATGCTCAGGGTTGCCAATAAAATCAGCATTGGAAGCATCAATAAACAATGTTTTTATATTATGCTGTTTGATGTATTGTGTGTAAGTTTCCTGCAGTTGAAAAAGATAATCGCTGGGAATGTTCTGTTCGTAGAGCCTGTTGCGTTTTTTTATGTTTTCCTTCAAGCGGTTTACAGGAGTATGCAGGTATATTAAAATTTCAGGTTGTACTATTTGTGGGTTAATGATGTCAAACAGCTTTTGATATAACCTGAATTCATCATCAATCAGATTCACTTTTGCAAACAACAGGCATTTAGTAAAAAGATAATCAGAAACAGTGATGCTCTGGAACATATCCTTTGTTTGCAGCAGGTCTTTTAATTGCTTGTACCTTTCCGCCATAAAAAATAATTCAACCGGGAAGGCGTATTGTTGTGGGTTCTCATAAAATTTTGGAAGAAAAGGGTTGTCGGCAAATTCTTCCAGTATCAACCTGGCGTTGTAATGTTTGCTGAGTATGTTGGCCAATGTGGTTTTCCCTGCGCCGATATTCCCTTCTATTGTTACAAAATTGTACTTCATAATTTACCAACCGCAAAATAAAGGGAAACAGCAGCAGGATAATCAAATTTTTTTCACATCTAAATCATCTTTGCAGTTTTTAAGTAAATGGTGGATGCTTTGTTGAAAAACAGGATGTTTAAAATTTGGCGATAGTTCATTAAGCGGTATTAAAACAAAGCGGCGGTTTTGTATTTGAGGATGCGGCACAACCAGGTTTTGTTCTTCAACAATGTCTTTATTGAAAAATAAGATATCAATATCAATTATCCTTGGGGCATTTTTTACCGTACGTACACGGCCCATTTGTTTTTCAATTGAAAGAATAGTATTGATCGTTTGCTGGGAGCTAAATTTTGTTTCAACAACAATTACCTGGTTTAAAAAGTCTGGCTGGTTAGTATTGCCCCATGCAGCAGTAACATACAGTTTCGATTGCCGGGTTACCTGTCCAATATTTTTTCGGATCAGTTTTATTGCATCAGCCAGTTGCTTTTTGCTATTGCCAACGTTGCTGCCTAAAAGCAGGTAAGTCTTATTCATTTCTAAGAAATAATCTTTTATCAAAGTCAAAACCTGACGTTGTAATAATTTTTACTTTTTTATAATCACTGTGCTTTGTATTAAGCAGGTAATTATTTTCTTCAGGCACAATTGCAGAAGGCACTTTTAGTATCAATGCTCCGTTGGCTTTTAAAATTTCATCACCCATCCATTGTGTGTATGCCAGGTCATCTTCCCAGGAACGTTTTAGTTTTGTTTCAGGAATTACAATTGTTTCTGCCGTATCGGGGATGGAGAGTTTTATTAAACTGTACGAAAGCGGAATGGTTTGCCTGTCGGCCCGTACTAATATTTCCAGCACAGCAAGGGAAATGTTTTCTGCCGTGTATAAAACGGCAACACCCGGGGAGTTCCATCTTCCGCCATAAATTTTTGATCCATTACCGGAAATGTCTTCTTTGTGTAAGCCTGTGGCAAGCCTGTATATGATCATGCTAGTATGCCGTGTTCTATTCTTCCCAATTGAATTAATATCATGCTGATGCCATGTGCTGTAGTAAGCGACTCTAAAGATAATTGGCCTTCGAGCATTTGAGGCTTTCTTTTAAGCCAGGTATAAAATAAATCAACAGTTCCAAAAACTTCTTTGCCTTTTTTTATTACACTATCTATTTGCATGGCCCTTTCAGCATTGATAGAAGCAAAACTCCCATTGCTTTTGGCATACCGCTGCAGGGTACGTTCGCTTACGTGGAGCATAACAGCCCACTCGGCTTGTGTAAAAGGCGCTTTATCGGCAATTTTTTTAAATTCGTTGTAAGTAAAATCTTTTAAAGAAGGCATTGCCTTAAAGCTTCTCATATATGGCGCAGGTGGTTCATTAAGTATTAAACTTGTGTTTTCATCCTGTGAGTAGGCTGTTGTTTTTTTCTTGGGAATGGCTTTTTTCTTTTTCATATCCGTCTTTTGTCACCAAATTTACGACACTTGTCTTATATTAAAAAGTTTTTTCCCATCCTTTTTACAAATAGATTTGCGCCAAAATTAAGGAAGGTATGAAGCAGTACAGCCAGGCCCAAGCTACATTGGCAATAACAAAGGCAAGCCTTAAGGCAATGTTCCGCAGCCCTCAATCTGTTTTTTTTAGCATTTTTTTTCCCATTGTGTTAATTGTGATCTTTGGAGCATTAAGTGGCGGCGGTTCTTTTAGCACTGATATTGCATTTGACAAAAGTTCTGACACCACTAACATCGTTTACCAAACCTTAAAAGGCAACCCTGTTTTAAATGAAAGAACAGCCAGCCAGGATTCTTTGGTTGAAATGATGAAAAAAGGGCAGATAACAGCACTGATAAGTGTGCATCAAACTTCGGTCCCGGGCGAAAAAGAAAAGTATAGCATACATGTAAAATCTTCATCAGCCAACCAACGGGAATTGCCGGCATTGTTGTCTGTGATAAAAGGTGCCACCGCACAAATTGAAAGTAGCCTGGTAACAGACGGATCATTTGTAAATGTGACTACTGAAGAAGTAAAAGGCAGAGAGTATAAACTGATAGATTTTTATTTGCCGGGTATGATTGGCTTTTCAATGATCGGCTCTGCGGTATTTGGCGTGGCATTTTTATTTTTCAATTTGAGGGAAACACTTGTTTTAAAAAGATTGTATGCTTCTCCTGTTAAAAGGCTTAATATCATTTTTGCTGAAACCTTTGCAAGGGTTATTTTTCAAATTG
>JAZKGV010000251.1:0-225 GCA_040385725.1 Bacteroidota bacterium
GCTGAGAAGTGTAAACAACTTATCCATCGTGATTCCTGTATCTACAATATCTTCTAAAATTATAACATGCTTGCCTTTAATCGACGTGTTTAGACCGATTACCTCATCTACTCGCCCGCTGGTATTCATGCCTTGATAGCTACTCACTTTTACAAACGAAACTTCACAGGGTAAAGTAATGCGTTTCATCAGATCTGAGGTAAACATAAATGCACCGTTGAGCAC
>JAZKGV010000251.1:235-3322 GCA_040385725.1 Bacteroidota bacterium
CCTGCATAATCCGTATTGATTGCAGTTGCCAAAGCATCTATTTCAGCTAATATTTCTTCCGAACGTATAAAAATCTCGAAGGATTTGTCGTGTATATGAAGCACTTGAGCGCGATTATTTTTGGCGAAAGTACGGTTTTTCGGGGAAAAAAGTGCTACACCTTCGATACTTGTCAAAAGCTTTTCGATTGTAAGCAACCCTTTGCGAGTGAAGAATCTTATCTTTGCCACATGAAAAAACACTGGTACGGAAATCAATTTCGATTGGGAATGCTTGGTGGTGGACAACTCGGAAGAATGTTCATTCAGGAAGCATTGAACTACGATGTGCATGTGCACTGCATCGATCCCGACCAAAATGCACCGTGTAAAAACATTGCTGCATCGTTTCAAGTGGGTTCTCTTATGGATTATGAAACCATACTGGCTTTTGGAGCTGATAAAGATGTGATAACTGTTGAAATTGAACACGTAAACGTTGAAGCACTTTCGGATTTAGAAAAGGCTGGTGTTCGCGTATTTCCGCAACCAAAAGTGCTTTCAATCGTGCAAGATAAAGGTTTACAAAAGCAATTTTACAAAACCAATCAAATACCTACCAGTGATTTTATTATTACTAATAACCTTGCTGAATTAAATGAACAGGAAAGTTTTTTACCTGCGGTACATAAAGTAGGCGAAGGCGGCTACGATGGAAAAGGTGTGCAGTTATTAAAAACAAAACATGACACCGCAAAAGGTTTTGATGCACCGGCCGTATTGGAAAAAATGGTGACGATCGAAAAAGAAATTGCTATGATCGTTGCAGTTGATAATGCAGGCGATATGGTTTTTTATCCTGCAGTAGATATGGTGTTTGACCATGACCTTAATTTATTGAGCCACCAGATAAGCCCTGCACATATACCTGATAAAATATTCTGGCGTGTGGAAGCTATTTCTATTGCAGTGGTAAAAGCATTGCAAAGCCCAGGCATTTTTGCGGTGGAATTATTTATTGATAAGCAAGGTGAAGTGTATGTGAATGAAACAGCACCAAGGGTTCATAACAGTGGCCATCATACTATCGAAGCAAATTACTCCTCACAGTTTGATATGCTGTGGCGCATCATGCTTGATTATCCTTTAGGAAGTACAGAAGCGATCTTGCCGGCTGCCATTGTAAATTTATTGGGTGCTGACGGATATAGTGGTACTGCATATTATGAAGGCCTGGAAGAAGTGCTGAAGATCCCCAACTCCTTTGTACACATCTACGGAAAAAAAGAAACCAAGCCTGGAAGAAAGATGGGGCATGTAACTGTATTGAGTAAAGAAAAACAAGAATTGATACACCAGGTGAACAGGATAAAGAGTACGCTGAAAGTGATTGCTAAATAAAATTAGTTTAGATAGTTTAGAAGGTTTAGATAGTTTAGTTGGTTAACATACTTCCCAATCTTTTCAATTCTGTTTCTGCAAATTTAGCTGCATAATTAAGGTTGGTTAACCGGTAACCGCTTTCTTCAAAACTCTGCTGTGCATTTTTTACTTCTACAATTGTTGCCTGGCGTAATTGAAATCTTTTAAGAACAAGTTCTAATAATTGACCTGTGAGTTGGTTATTATTTTGTTCTGTTTCCAATTGTTTTAATGTACTTGTATATGCCTGGTAAGTTTTAACAGCATTGGCAGTGTAATCTCTCAGCAAAATATCTTTCTGTACTGCCGCATTGTTTACATCAATACCTGCAGCTTTTTGTTGTCGCCTGAATATGGAACCGTTGTAAATAGGAACGCCAATGCTTATACCAACTGTAGGCCCATAACTCTGGCTGAATACTGTTTGGCCTGCACCGGTGTTTCTGCTGTAGTTGTATCCTGTACTTCCCCTGATGGATGGATAACGTTGTGCCGCCGTTTCTTTTACTATCTGCTCATTGATCCTGATCTGATCTTCCGCTGCGGTGATATCAGGGTTTTTATCAAGCCTGCTGTAGATGTTTGAAAAATCAACAGAACGGTCTACAACAATAGTATCTTTTATTTCAACTGAACTGTCAACCTTTAATGTAAGCAAACGAAGCAATTCTGCCTTTGCCTGGCCAATTACCAATTCCTGCGACTGCTGTTGTTGTACCAATACATTCAGATCAATTTGCGATTGAAACAGGTCTGCGTTGTTTGCAAGGCCAACCTGCTGGCTTGTCTTTACAATATCCAGTCTTTGTTTAGCAGCATCAATGGAACGCTCTATTGTTTTTGTATAAGCCTGCTGCCGCACCACATCATAATACGCATTGCTTACATCAGCAATAATATTTTGCACCTGTGAGTTCAACAACTTTATACTTTGCTGTTGCAATTGTGCAAGCCGCCTTTTTGTGGCCACCACCCTTCCGCCATTATACAACAAAATACTCCCGGTAACATTTGCTGCCAGTGAATTAGCCGCCGCATTATCCCTTTGAATTTCCACGCCCGTATTTAACTTCTGGTTTACACTGGTGATCTGTTCATTGTCACTCAACGCCCCGGTTACAACAGGAAGCCCGCCGGCAACTCCATAATTATTATAAATACTGTCAATAGTTACCCTGTTTTGCGACAGTTGTATATCCAAACTATTTTTTAATGCAATATTAATGGCGTCTTTTAACTGCAGCGGCTGTTGTGCCTTTGTAATAAAAGCAGAAAAGATGAATAGTATAAAAAAGTTTCTCTTCATTTATTAATCTGTTATTTCGATCTTCTTTGGGTTATGTTTACTGGCAAGGAATGTATATACAGCCGGTATCACCAATAAGGTTAGAATTAAAGAGAATAAAATAAAAATGATCACAAAAATTGTAAGAATAATGGCCATTGAATTTATCTGCGTTCGCTCAGAAGAAGAAAGTGAATCAAAGAATGGCAAACTCAATATGCCTTTTGGCTGTTTCCGTTTGAATCGTCAGTATATCGTAGTTACTTAATGATTTATAGTTTTTGACTAACTTTTCAATATGCAAATCAAAATCAGGAACCGGAACTTCTTTTTTGGATCTCTTTTCTGTATTAATATAGTTAGGCTTGGGAACTTCTTTTTCAGAAATCACCTGACTTTTAT
>JAZKGV010000252.1:0-3488 GCA_040385725.1 Bacteroidota bacterium
ACACTGCCGGTATCCGAACAATTGAATATACCAACAGGGGCGAAGCGGCATTGAATAACTTTAAAGCCATGCGTACTTTGTGTGATGGCGAATTAAAAGGGATGTACCTTGGTGTTGGTACTATCAAGAACGGTGAACAGGCGCAGGCATTTATTGATGCTGGTGCTGATTATATTATTTCTCCGGGCCTGGTACCAACTGCAGCGGCTGTTGCTGATAAAAATGATATGCTTTGGTTGCCGGGTTGTATGACGCCATCAGAAATTATCGCTGCTGAAAATTTAGGTGCTAAGTTTATCAAACTTTTTCCGGGTAATATGCTGGGCCCGGAGTTTATGAGTACGATCAAGGAACTGTTTCCAAACCTGATATTTATGCCAACCGGTGGTGTGGATACCACGAAGGAAAATATTGGTGCCTGGTTTAAAGCGGGTGTGGTGGCTGTTGGTATGGGAAGTAAATTGATCAGCAAACCCTTGCTGGAAGCAAAAGATTATGCAACCATTGAGTCACTAACAAAAGAAGTGCTGGCTACTATTGCATCACTACGGACTAAGTAATTTTGCCAACTGTATTTTAGGTTCGATTATATCACGATTGCTTTAATAAATTTTATCCGATGTCAACAATAAAGCCAAATGTGGCAATGAGTAATTACCGTTGGAAGATTTGTGCATTGCTGTTTTTTGCCACTACGGTTAACTACCTCGACAGGCAAGTGCTTTCTTTAACATGGAAGGATTACCTGGTTCCGGAGTTTCACTGGACGGATAGTGATTATGGTACCATCACCGCCTTATTCTCTATTTTCTATGCTGTATCAATGTTGTTTGCAGGTCGTTTTGTTGACTGGATGGATACAAAAAAAGGTTTCCTGTGGGCTATTGGTATCTGGTCGGCTGGTGCATGTATCCATGCATTTTGTGGTATTGCCACATCAGGTATTCTCACTGGTAATTGGCTGGTAGGTTTTGAAGGTGCAAAAGAATCTCTTGCAAAATTTGATAAAGCTGCTGTTATTACTTCCACTTCTGTTTCCCTTTTTATCTTTGCCCGTTTTATTTTAGCAGTGGGTGAAGCAGGCAATTTTCCTGCTGCAATAAAAACCACGGCAGAATATTTTCCTAAAAAAGACAGGGCTTTAGCAACCAGTATTTTTAATGCTGGCGCTACTGTTGGTGCAATGTCTGCACCTGTTACCATTCCTTATATCGCTGCAGCTTATGGATGGGAAATGTCATTTATGATCATTGGTGTGGTAGGTTTTGTATGGATGTTTTTTTGGAATTTTATGTACAGGAAACCTGAAGTACATCCGGCAGTAAATAAAAACGAGTTAGAATATATACAGCAGGATATAACTGCAGATGCTGCTTTAGCAATACCGATAATTGAAAATAAAAACAAAGTTTCTTTTGCCGCTTGTTTTAAATACAAACAGACATGGGCATTTGCATTTGGAAAATTTATGACTGATGGTGTGTGGTGGTTTTACCTGTTCTGGACGCCAGCTTATCTTAAAGATATTTATGGAATGAAAGGCACAGAAAGCGCCTTGCCTTTATTTGTATTATATACCATTACCTTGTTCTCCATCTTCGGAGGCTGGCTGCCAACTTTTTTTGTTGACAAAAAAGGGATGAACCCTTATGAAGGAAGAATGAGAGCCATGTTGATCTTTGCTTTCTTTCCTTTGCTTGCCTTATTAGCACAGCCGTTGGGCAGTTACAGTTCATGGATACCTGTTATCATTATTGGTATTGCAGGCGCTGCTCACCAGTCATGGTCTGCCAATATTTTTTCTACTGTTGGTGATATGTTCCCCAAAAAAGCAATTGCAACCATCACTGGTATTGGGGGAATGGCAGGTGGTATTGGTTCTTTCCTTATTAATAAAGGCTCTGGCGTTTTGTTTGAACATGCAGGCAAAACACAAATGCAGTTTGCAGGGTTCACCGGGAAAGAAGCTGGTTATTTTATCATCTTCTCTATTTGTGCAGTGGCTTATTTAATTGGATGGTTTGTAATGAAAAGCCTGGTACCTAAATACAGCCCCATCACTGATTTGTAAAAATCGTTCCAGCAAAAGATTTCTAATTGATCCGCCACGGCGGATTTTTTTCTTTTATCGCCTGCATGATAAAGAACGGTTTGCATACTGCAATTGTTACCAAGGTTACATTCATACCCATGATTTGTTTTCAATCTGCAGCATAAAAAAGGCGCAATATTACTTGCGCCCATCTGAACTGTGTTCAGGGTTTTATGAGGATAAATTATTGTATCATCACATTAATAGTAGTGATGCGTTTTTCGGCAGTAACAATTTCAAGCTTATAAATTCCTTTAGCAACCCCACTGCTTAAATTTATTGTTTCGTTGTAGCCTTCACGGTGTATAAGTTTGTTGCGGTGCATTACTTGTCCCAGGTTATTGATCAATCTTACTGCATACTCACCTGAAGGCATCTCATTCATCATCACTTTTATTATTCCATTTGTTACCGGGTTAGGAAATACAGTAATAAGATGCGGTTCAGAGTACATCGCAGGTTTATCTCTTTTGAATGTAATGTAGAAACGGTTGCCGGCAGCTGATAAACTGTCATCTGTAATATCAAAACTAAAGGATGAATTTTCCAGGAGGCTAACAACTGTTTTTGTTTTTGCAAAATTATCTTCCAGGTAGGCAATGTATTCATCACTAAAATCAACCGGCCTCAGGTTGAATGTATAGGTTGCTTTGTTTAGTCTTGAAATGTAAAGCTGAATGGTATCGTTTTCAATTATTCTTTTCCTTCTTTCAATTGAATACAAACCTTGTTCCTTTTGAATACTTATTCTTTCTTTAGTAGAAAAGGTTAACAGCTTTTCAGCATCCATTTCATCAATGTTATTGCTGAAATGACGGTTGTAACCAATAGCAATTCCATCAGCAAGAGAAGGCTCTCCATTTCTTGTTCCAATCAAATCAATATATAGCTGGTTTATTTTTCCTAATGAGCCTGTTACCTGTTTTGCGGCTGAAGGCCTGCTCGCCACACCAATGGTACTGCTGCTGATGGTTTTGTCAGACTCATGAAAAATAATATTGCCACTTGTTGCACCCACCATAAATGCACCGGAAGATTCGATCACTCCAGGATTACTATTATAATTGCTGCTGTTGCCGGTGTACATGTATGTAGGAGGTGAGCCACCATTGCCGGAGCAGGTAATGAAAGCACCAACACCACTGCTTCCAGTTGCTTTAGGATCCCACAAATAAATGGTTTTGCTTTTACCCAATGTGCCGTTGAAAGAAACATTATCAATTTTTATTTGGGAAGCATAAGGATTACCCACCGGGTGAAAACCGGATGAACCCATGGGGATAGTTACATCACCCAGGTAGAGTTCGCCTTTAGGGTCAAGCGTTGTAGGCTTGGCTGCAACAAACTGGTTTTGTATAACGATACTTCTGTCGCCCCTTACAAAAAGCTGGTACAC
>JAZKGV010000252.1:3498-5613 GCA_040385725.1 Bacteroidota bacterium
ACACCGTTACTATCAGTTACTTTTATACTGGTTGTGGAGCCTGGTGCCTTCCAGAAATTTAGATGTTTCTGATAATAAAAAATAGAAGGGTTGTTTTGCGATCCCTGGTCAAACCCATTTGCGGCTACATTACTTACGGTAATGTGTGTGCCATAACCGGGCTTGGGGTCGTAAGCAGCAGGGTTGGTTCTGTCCGGGCAGAATGTACCTTCCTGCCATGCTTCCTGTATCGTTGGTGCTGTTGCAGATTTGAAAGGTGCTGTTAGTAACCGCCATCTTCTTGAGTCATAAGTAAGACCCATTGGTAAATATCTTTCCACTGCTACTTTACCAATAATAGTTGCCTGTGCCACACCGCCGCTTGTTGGTATTTGTGCAATCCTTGACGTGCCTGTTGCATCAGAACGTAAAATCAAATTGTCATTTGTTGTAAGCACAGCGCCAACACCAAGGCTGTCTCTTCCGGCAGGCGCAATGGCCAGTTCTGTACCAAGGCTGGCAGTGGCACTTGCTGTTTGTGTAAAATCTTTTAAAGTGCGGTAGCCTGTATAAAAATTCAATGCACCGGTAATGCCGTTAAGTGTAAGGTTTGATGTGGAAGAGCCGCCAAATGTACCTGTGCCCGGCACCGGGTAAGTAACTGCATTTTTTATCGTAAGCGTATTAGAAGCAATAAAAAATGTACCCTGCATCAGTTTAAAAGAATTGGCTGTTACATCGCTAAGCAGTGTTACGCCGGTGCTGGTATGATTGTTCACAAAATCAACATTGCCCGAAATGGTATGAAAACGGGCATACTGCGGCACACTGCCGTTAAACCATATTTCTGCAAGTGCAGCGGCACCGCCAACTACTCTTTCAAGAATGCTGGCGGCAATGGTGGGATGCATTTCTACATTGCCACCTACAAAGAGGCGGCCGATTATATTTTCTCCCCCAGGCGTATTAATTATCTGGAATCTTGTATTGCTCTCTAAAGAATCCGTAACATAAAATGTTTTGTTTACCGTTAGTGAGCGCTGCTCACCGCTGGCATCGGTATTGTAAGTGATAGCTACTAAACCACCATACTGGAAAAAGTTGCCGCATACAAAATTCTGCTGTCCGCCGGTGGATGACAATTGCAATATCCTTCCATTGGTGCGTTTAACTATAAAACTGTCAGTAATAACCATCATTGGCGGAGTTGAACTTGAATTTTCACCCAATACAAAATGCGTTTTCCCATTTGTAAAGCCTTGGTTTGCACAGTCCCAGATAAATTTGCTGAATGTTTGCCTGTGCCCACTAAAGTTCTGAACATCATCAGTACCTGTGATAAGGCAGGTGGAATTGGTATTCCAGGTTCCCGTTGGAATAGTACCGCCATCAATGCCGTGGTTATATGTTCCGCCGCCATTTACTACAAATTTTGCCGCCGTGGTGGAAGTAACAGCGCCGTAATTATTTATTGTGCCGGCAACTGTTGTTACCACACTGGTGCCATTACTGTTATATGTCCTGCCGTTGTTTACATTTAAAGTACCCACAATACTTGCCGTGGTGCTGCTTCCAAGTGTTATGCTTACAGAGGAACCAAGGGTAAGTGCTGCGCCGCCTGCAACAGTAAAGTCGGTGGAGGCAACACCAACATGTGTGATGGTAAGTGTAAAGGAAGCTGCTGATTGCAGTGTTACATTTCCTGCATTGATTGACAATTTAGCTATTGTGCTCACTTCAGTCACATCGGTTGCTGTTACATTTCCGGCAGTGTTAAAAATAAGTACATCATTAGCAGATGTGCTGTTGCGGTTGGGGTTCCAGTTAGTTGCCACTACCCAGCTTCCGTTGGTACCGCCCTGCCAGGTGTATTCAAAAGCGCTGTTGTAGATGGTACTCGTGGTGGCATAAGCCGAATAGGAATGAGTGATATCATAATTGGCTGCATCCACCAATGTTAGTATTAGTACGTAATAGGTGTTGCCGCTTACAAGGCCCGTTACCGTTGCTGAAGTGCCGTCACCTTTATATACACATCTTGCGCCAGCATCAAGTTGGTAAGCTGTGCCGCTACCAAAAGCTGTAGTGGCTGTATAAATTGATGGGTTTGCAGTGGGCGTGCCCACTGTAATAGTG
>JAZKGV010000253.1:0-841 GCA_040385725.1 Bacteroidota bacterium
TGGGCAGGGGAACTTACACAGTAGAGATCACTGCTCCTGACAGAAGCAGGACAACGCAAACTGTATTGTTGAATAAAAAATAGAATATATCACAATGAAATTTTAAAGATGCGCCCCTTACGGGCGCATCTTTTTTATGCCATTTAAAATAAGCAGCCTTAGCCACACTTTACGTTTTATAATACTGCCTTTTTAAAAAATCAGGATGTACATATTTTGAAAATTTTTTCCAAAATAAAGAGAAGCAGGTTCACCACATAAGAAAAACCTAGTGAAGAGTTACAAAAAAAAGTTCAATCCCGTTAACAAAACGTTTTATAATTAAACTCCCCAAACTCTTGCCTGTACCGTATTTGAGTAGTATATTTGAATTGAATTATTGGATAATATGACGATAAATGTGTAAAAAATACACAATAATAGGTGCCGGTCATATATGCAGCATGATGTTTGCCAAATAATTTAAACTCTAACGAAACATAAATAAAGAGGCTGAACTTAACAATCGCAAAATCATTTTTAGCGTATATAAAGTACTTTCTTCTATTTGTGGTCAAATGCTTGAATATGAAAAAAAACTTTACCCTTCTTTTATCAATATTTCCTTTAATAAATATTAACAGGTATAGCAAGGGTATATTTAAAACATGCCTCGCATTTGTTTTTTTCTTTCTTGCATTGCAAAACACTTCTTTTGCACAACCAACGGTGTTAGGCACTCAACTAGTGAACGGTGGCTATACCACCTACAATCTTAATCCTGTAGGTGGCTTTAAACAAGTACGAATTCTGGCATTAAACAATGCCATAGCCAGTTCACTTAATTGGGAGTTTTGCCAGG
>JAZKGV010000253.1:851-33330 GCA_040385725.1 Bacteroidota bacterium
AGAATAAAAGCAGCCAGGATGCTAAAAGGAAACAGCAGGGTGATGAAGAGTGAATACGGCGAATTGAAAGTAAAGGTGTGGAATACAGACAAAAACCTGGCGCCCCAGCTGGCTAATGCAATTATGGATAAACTGGAGGCCATATACAGCCGGGCTAACACTTACTGGATATAACACTTTTATAGCGCCAGTTGGTGGTACTTCTTCGGCTCTATATAATGGCGGTTTTGGCGGTCAAAGCGGTTTGCTTCCTGCTGTAATGGCCAACAACTACTACACCTTTAATGTTACAAATAATGGTGCTACAACTAACAACAATATGTCGGTGCTGGAAACAATTTACAACCCGGCTACTATATCTTCTGTAACACAAAGCCCGGCAACCGTGGGCGGCACCGTTAGCCCAACTATTACAGTGGTAATGTCTGCGGCTCCAGGCGCAGGTGAAAATGTATATGTTCGCTATTCGACAGACAACTTCGTTACATCCACACTTGTGCAATTGAGCTTTGTGGGAGCCACGGGTACAGCTTCTATCCCTGCACAGGCTGCAGGCGCTACGGTTCAATATTATGTATACAGCAGCCCCAAATCAAGTGCCCAAATCGGGACAGATGTAACCACTTATGGCCAGACAGCGCATGATATGGCAACGTTAAATCTTCGAAATAACGCCGGAGTAAATTTTTCTTATACTGTATTGCCTGTAACAGTTAATGCAACGAACGCTCCTAACGATGCTTCTTATGCCACGCTAAAGGCAGCCTTTGATGCAATTAATTCAGGGACACATACAGGAGCTATTAATGTTTGGATTTCCGGCAATACAACCGAAACTTTATCGGCAGTATTAAATGCCAGCGGAGGGCCTTCATCTTATGGATCTGTCACAGTAAGGCCATCAGGTTTGTCAAGAACAGTAAGCGGCAACCTTGCAGCGCCATTAATTGATTTGAATGGAGCAGACAATGTTACGATTGATGGTTTGAATGATGGAAGCAATACATTGACAATCTCAAACAGCAACTCAGGTAATGCAGCAGGTACTTCTACAATAAGGATGTATAATACGGCTTCAACAAATACAGTACAGAACTGTACAATAGAAGGCTCCACCACCAATACAGCAAGCGGCATCATCTTTTTCAGTACAGGAACGAACGCTACTATTTCAATAGCATCTAATACAATTAAGCCTACGGGTGCCAACCTGCCGGTTTATTCAGTATATGCCAACGGCACTTCTAATACTGCCATAACAATAAGCAGCAATAATATCCAGGATTATTTTAATGCCACAGTTAATTCCGCAGGTGTATTTGCAAGCACAGGCAGTGATGTATGGACAGTGAGTAATAATAAATTTTTCCAGGGTGCATCAAGAACTGTAACTACTGCCGGTGTAATTGTGAGGGCTATTCAAATAGCTGACGGTGGCGGACACACGATCAGTAGTAATACTATTGGATATGGAAACAGCGGCGGGACAGGAACAACAACATATATTACTTCACAAACGGATAACCGGGTAATAGCCATTGAGCTTGCAGGCACTGCAACGGCAAGTTCAATACAAGGCAATTCTGTATCTTCCATTTCCCTCACGAGTGCCTCCAATTTAACTACAGCTCCGGGTATATTTTCAGGAATATATGTTTCTGCCGGCGCAGCTAATATTGGTACTGTCACGGGAAATACCATTGGTGCAGCCACAGGTACCGGCTCAATAATCATTACCTGTTCCAACACCAGTACATTCTTGTTTATTACAGGCATTTATGCCACTTCTACCAATACCGTTAGTATCCAACACAATAATATTGGGGCTATTACTTTAACGCCTGCTTCTGCGGCTGTGCAGTATAATTTTAATGCTGTGTATGTTCCAGGAGCTACAGGTTCTTTTAATATCTCTGATAATGCAATAGGCAGTACTGCAACTGCTAACTCGATATCCATTGGCGCAACAAGCACTGCCGGCACCAGTTTTACCGGTATAAGTTGCTCAGCAACCGGCACCGCCACTTTTTCAGGGAATAATATTCAGAACTGTACAGTATCCGGAACGGGTGGCTCAAACTTGACAGGCATCATTATTAATGGAGCCACCGGCGCTCTTCCTGTTACCAATAATAATATTATCTCCTGCTCCAATGCAGGCACGGGCTCATTTACAGCGATCAACAATACCGCTTCAGCTACATCTTTGAATGTTTCCGGGAACATATTCCGTAACAACACTATCAGTTCGACAACAGGCAATTTTACCGGTATTACAAATTCTGGTAACGTTACTTCGTCTGTTACTATCAATAACAACCAGTTTGGCAATGCATCGGGTGGGCTTATTACTTTTTCTGCAGCAAACTCAACCAATCTTGTTGCTGTCAATAACACCGGTGGTGGCGCAGCAGCAACGTTAACCATTCAATCAAATGATTTCAGGGGAATAACACATACTGTGCAGGGTACGGGAAATCATACTTACATATTTAATAGTGCAGCCACACTTTCACAAAATATCAGCACCAATACATTTACAGCATTGAATGTAAATACTACCGGAGGTGTTACTTTTATTTCAAACAGTGTTTCGCTGGGAGCAACAGGTGCAAAAACAATAAACGACAACCAGGTTATTGGCTCCTTTACAAAAACGGGAGCTTCCGCTGTGGTATCATATTTTTATAATGATGCAGGGAGTTCTGTAGCAGGGGCTATCATTACCAATGACGGCAATAACTTTTCCAATATCACTATCACAAACCCAGTATCTGGCTGGTTTAGTATGGATGGTAGTGGTACTGCTCCGATAAAAAACATTACTAACAATACTTTCAACAACATTACCGGGAATGGAAGCAATGCAATGTTGATTATGCAGGTTAACAATGGTACAGGTAATATATCAAACAATACGATCAGCAATTGTAATAATAATCATAATATAACAGGACTTACTGTTACTAATGGTTCGTTCAACATCTTTTCAAACAATGTAAATACATTTTCTGCATCAACATCAGCAACCACGGGTGTAATTGGTATCAGTATAGCTAATGGTACCACACAAAATGTATATAAGAATACTGTTCATACACTTAGTTCATCTGTTGCGGCTACTATTGTAAGGGGTATTTCTGTAAGCTTTGGTACCACTCTCACGGTATATAAAAATAAGATCTACAACATAACAAATACTTTCAATCCTTTAGTATCGGGAGGAGCATATGGCTTAAGTATATCTGGCGGCACTACTATCACTGCTTCTAACAATTTTATTGGTGATGTCACAGCGCCTTCGGCCAATTTTGATGACGCAGTAAGAGGAATAAGTGTTAGTGGAGGTACTAATGTAAATCTATATTATAATACTGTTTACATTAATGCAGTAGGCGCCGGCGTCAACTTTGGTTCTTCAGCCGTTTACGCAGCCACAGGTCCTATACTGGATATGCGTAATAACATTATTTATAACGTATCAACACCGGGAGCAAGCGGCCGTACTATTGCTTACAGGAGAAATGGCACTTTGCTTACGACCTATGCAAACAGTTCTGATAATAATCTTTTTTATGCAGGTACGCCTGTAAGTACTACAAGGGCGATCTTTTATGATGGCACTAATACAGACCCGGGCTTGGCTGCTTATCAAACGAGGGTAGCTATGTCAAGGGACACAACATCTGTATCTGCTTCTTTAGTTGCCAATTTTGTAAGTATAGTTGGTTCGAACATCAGTTATTTACATCTTAATGGAACAACCGCTGCAGAAAGCGGAGCGGAAACTATCGCTGGTTTTACAGATGACTATGATGATGAAGTACGATTTGGAAATCCTGGTTACACTGGCACTGGCACAAGGGCTGATATTGGCGCTGATGAATTTGAAAGTGTTGTATGCCCAACTACTCCAACAATAAGCCCAATAACAGGCGGGCCGTATTATGCCGGCGACCCTATAACTATTACCGGAACTAACCTTCTTAACATTACTTACGCAACCATAAATGATATCAATGTAACAATTGGGGCTACCACAGCCACGACTGCAGTTTTAACGATACCTGTAACCCTGGCAGATAGTGTAGGTGTGGTGCAGGTGGCATTTTCAAGTTCCTGTCCTTTCTCAGCAACGGCTAACTTTATTTTTTCGGGATATATTACTTTAGGAACGTCGCTTACAGATAACTGGAGCAACCCTGCTATATGGCGTAATAGCGCTCTGCCAGTTGCAAATGCCCCTGCCACTATAAATAACAATGATAACGTAACACTTGACGTATCAATAGTACCTAAAGACCCCATAAAATTTACTATTAACCCAGGCGCAACCTTTACACATGCTATCAACTCTAATGTGTTTGGTACAACTTATCTAAATAATACCATAGTTTGGGGCACACTAATTATTGACAATGGCAGTACACTTACATCAACAAACAGATTTATATCGCCAACATTAGTAATAAATAGTGGCGGTACATTTACAAATAATTGTGCTGTAGCAGCAGCAGTAAATGTTACAAATTTTTATGTGTGGAATGGAGGAACATATACCCATAATGCAACTACAATAAATACTGCAACAAACGTAGCTGGCGTTGTTTCGGACTTTCCGGGTGGCTCAGGTACACGTACGTTTGGAGCTTCCAGTAATGTCACTATCACAAGATGGGCCACTTCAGTAAGCAATAACCCAATTAACCTTCCACCAAGTACAGGCTTGGGATGGGGAAATTTAACTATTAATGTACCAACCTTCGCCGGAAGCTGGAACCAGTTATCTAGTCTCACCAATATCCAGGGCAATCTTACTATTATTGCAACAGGCGGCACTACAAGGGAATTCAGGCTTGCAGGAAGTGCACCAAATACGACTACTGTAACGGGTAATATTATAGTTTCCGGCGGGATTTTAGCCAATACCGCAGTAGCTTTTTCATCCACGCTCAATGTTACAGGGAATGTTACTATAAATGGTGGCACATTTACCGGTACAAGTGGAAGCGCAGGTACATCCAACATTATTGTTACAGGTAATCTTACTCTTTCAAGCGGCGCTTTAAATGGAATTACTTCCGGCAGCTCTGGTGTTACGAGTTCTCTTACTGTAAATGGCGCTTCCGGTATCACAATATCGGGAGGTACTTATACTCCAACAGGCGGAGCAAGTCAAACATTTATTACCACGGTTGCTAATGCTTTGACCCTAAGTGGCGGAAATATCACATCGCCGGGCAGCAGCCAAACTCATATCTATTCTGCTGCTTCGCTTGCTGTAAGCAGCGGCACATTTGGCATGTCAGCAAGTACTAATACAAATTTGACTATTACAACTACAGGAAATATAACGATTAGCGGTACAGGTTCTTTGGCATCTTCCAATACCGGCGCTATCACAATTAACTGTGGAAATGACTTTGTGCAGTCAAGTAGCTCCGCAACTGCTTTCCGGTTTCAGACTGCAGCAGGTAATGCAGGTGTAGATCACCGGTTAATTATTGGGGGGAATTTCAATATGACCAATGGAACTTTTACCGGTGGAGGGTCGTCATCTATAGACAGTATTATATTTAAAGGAGGTATTGCTGCCGCCACCTATACCCAAAGTGGAGGAACGATGCATGTAGGTGGAGGACCAAATGTAAAAAATCATTTTGCTGTTTATCCCGGTAAAACATTAACGCTTAACAATAGTATTATCCCTGCCAGTTCAAGTTCATCTAACGGCTGGAGTGTAACTGTTTATAATGGCGCTACATTAGACTGTGGAACCAATAGTATTGGCCTGGCAACAAATCCTTATACTGTAGTAAGGGTAAACTCGGGGGCTACTTTAAGAACTGCACACGCAGGCGGGGTTTTTAATTCGGTTTCAAATAGCGCAGCAAGTATTGTCACTACAGCTGCAAACGCTATTTTAGATGCAGGAGCTACTTATGTGTTCAACGGCTCAGTAGCGCAGATAACAAGTGTGTTTGCAACAACACCTGTAGCCACACCATCTAATGTGGCAAATATGGTAATCAATAATTCTAATGCTGCAGGTGTTACTTTAAGCCAAAGCTTTAATGTTAGTGCAGCATTGCAAATGCAAACGGGCAACCTTACATTAACCACATTTAATCTTACTACAGCAAGCATTACAGGAGCTCCGTTCTCTAATACAAAAATGGTAATTACCAACAGTACCGGCTATTTGGGCCAGCCGGTAGCGCTAGCTACTATTTTATATCCTGTTGGCAATAGCGGTAATTACACACCTGCAAGCTATACTTTTACTGTAAATTCAACTCCACGCTATTTGAACGTAAGGGCTGTTACGCCAAGGAACAGCAACGACCTCTCTACAACAAACTATATTAATAACAGGTGGTGGAATACTGATTTGAGTGTAACAACAGGCTCCTATACTTATACATCAAGCTATACTTTTATGCCTGCTGATGTTGTAGGTGCGGCGGCAAGTATCAGGCTCAACCGCTGGAACGGCAGCGCATGGATTGCAGATGCAGGAAGCTCAATAACTGGTAATGTGCTTAACAGCAGCGCCGGGCTAACTCAAGCTACAGGCACACTTTCTGCAACAGCAGAATGGGTGGGCAGGGTGTTTGTAGCGCCAGCTATTTATCACTGGATAAACCCGGCAGGTGGTTCATGGCTTACCTCCGCCAATTGGTCTCCAATAGGTGTACCGGGTAGTGGTGATGGTGTTATTTTTGATGTGGCAGGTGGTGCAACTTATACAACCACCAGTGTGCCTACGGGTATAAGTCTTACACAATTTACTGTTAGCACAAATAATATTGTTACTTACAATGCAGGGGCTACAGGTACAATTAATATGATATTCCCCGGAACAGCAACACCCCAGTTTAGCGTTGCCAGTGGTTCTTCAATGACAATTAGTGGGGCTAATGCAGTGAATTTTAATCTTCCATCAAGTGCTACAGGGAATGTGGCCGGATCATTAAGATTACAACAAACAGCACATACAGTTACCGTAACAAATGCAAATGCATTAGTATTTCCTTCAGGTGGATATTTTTCCACAGGCATTATTCCGGCTACAGGATTTAGTGGCAATCCATTTGGGGCAACTGGTACACCAGGTGCCGTTATATTCCAGAATGGTTCTGTTTGTGAAACTTTTGAGGGTTCAAACCCGTTTGGTAGTGCAGGGGTAAATATTTGTACTTTCCAAACAGGTAGCTTGTTCCGCTATTCCGATCCTAATGGGGTAACGGCCCCATCTATATCTGGCCGTACTTATTCCAATTTTACATGGAACGCCAATAAAACTACTAGTATAGCTGCTGCCAATTCATTTATCTGCGATAGCCTTACCGTAACAATAGGGATATTCAATCTTAATTTACAAGGTACACCTACCCCTGATCATTCGATAAAAGGAAATATAAATGTCGTTACCGGTGCCACACTTACATTTACTCCAGCCAGTACCGGCACAGTGAATTTAAACAGTGGTGCCACACAAATCATTTGGGGCGGCGGTACTTTTAATGTAAATGCATTGTCAACTTTTGATATTAATGCAGGTACAACCGCAAGCCTGCAAAAGAATATGGGAGTAAACAGCACAGGTATAATGGCTGTCAATGGCACTCTCATTTGCACTGGAGAAAACTATGTTAATTCGGTTGTTGCTGGAGGCACTGTAAATGTAAATAACGGCGGTACATTATCTATGCAAAGTATTAATGGTGTAAGCAGCACTGTTGCAGGCAATATCCGCACAACTAATTTCCCTTATATCAACGGAGGTAATTATACATATTCAGGTAATGCAAATCAAATTACTGGTTTAAGGCTTGGATCTGCTTTCGTGGCGCCAAGTGTGTTGACTATCGCTAACACAGGCATAGCACCAAATAATGTAGTAACACTTACTAATAATAATACCTCTACACCGAGAATAAACCTGAGTGCAGGACAATTTAATGCAGGTACAGGCGGTACTCTTGTTATTAGTGGAGGCACCAACCTGGTGGTAGGTACAGGTGGTAACCAATATCTATCTGGCACAGCTACAGATAATATCATCCGCTTTGCAACTAACGGCGCCGTATCAGGTACACCAGAGTTATGGAATGTAACGATCGGTACCAGTGGCACCGGGGTGGATTTCCAAAGTAATGCAAGGATAAATGGCATACTGCTGATTAACAGTGGAGGTTTTGTAGTTAATAACGCAGCCAGGTATAACACAGGTTCTTATTTAATTTACAACACAGGTGGCGGTTACAACCGTACTATTGAATGGGGAAATAACAGTGGTCTTGGCACCGCAGGTTATCCTCATCATGTAACCGTTCAAAACGGAACCACATTAGATTTCCAAAGCCCTCTGTTTGACCTGGGTTGTGGTGGCAATTTAACTTTGGGTGCTGCAACAGCCGGCACATTGGTATTGAGCAGTTACCTGCAGCCTTATGATCTATTTGTAAAAGGCAATATCAGCATAGGCGGCGCTGCCGCTGGTACGCTTACCATGTCAAACAGTGTTGGTTGTGATTTAAAACTAACGGGCAACTGGGTACGCAATG
Organism: Bacteroidota bacterium; assembly: GCA_040385725.1. Taxonomy (GTDB): domain Bacteria; phylum Bacteroidota; class Bacteroidia; order Chitinophagales; family Chitinophagaceae; genus Ferruginibacter. The sequence continues at coordinate 9,422 of JAZKGV010000253.1, forward strand.
CCCTTGGCACTGTAAACTTTGGCGGAGGTAATGGAAGGTCTGTATATTTTGAAGGAAGTACAGATGCAACTATTACGGCTACTGGTGGACAATATTTCCCATACCTGCGGATGCAGAAAAATGTTAAGGCAACTAAAGTAACATTGGCGGATCATGTAAGTATAGGTTTTGAAGCAACCTTTACAACAGGCACACTTGACCTGGGTACCAATAATAAATTCTTTTCCATTCTTTCCAACTCATTAGTTGATGGCAGGGTGGATGTGAGTGATTCAACCAATACAGCTTTTGTATATGGTACGGATGATATTAACGGGCAGTTTATTGTTCAACGCTACATGCCTGCAAGAAGAGCATGGCGCTTGGTAAATGCACCATTCAAAAGAACTGGTGGTGGCACACATTCAATTTCGCAGGCCTGGCAGGAGCAGGGAAATGGTGCAAACGGAAGGAGTTATACTTCGGCCAATTGGGCTGCATCAGTGGCAGCAGATTCTTCTGGCGGAGTTGCCGGAGGTTATGCAACTCAAATTACAGGCGGCACTACAGTAACAACTGGTTTTGACCTTAGCCCCAATAATGCTTCCTCTATTAAATTCTTTGCAGGCGCAGGCACATGGAATACACCGGCTAATACCAATGCAACAGGTGTTAATAGCCAGGAGGGATGGTTGTTGTTTGTTCGTGGGGATAGAGAAAATTATGGGGAAATAACAAATAATCTTAAAACTCCAACCATTACAACCTTGAGGCCAAGGGGGCAAATATTCCTGGGACAAAAAACAATTACTGCCAGCGGTATGCAAACTGTAGGCAATCCTTATGCCTCGGCAGTAGATTATTTTGCAATGTCAAGAACTGGCTCTGGTTGGCCTGCTAATCCTACTTATTATGTTTGGGATCCATCATTAGGAGGTTCAGCAGGGGTGGGTGCATTTGTAACACTTCAATGGAATGGAACCAATTTTACCCGTATTTCTACCGGGTATGGAACAGGAAACTATGATAACCGTTATATCCCATCCGGGGCTGCTATTATGGTTGATTTCCCTGCAGGCGGTGGTACTCTTTCAATGAATGAAATAAATAAAAATACTGACAGTAATACCACTGCCTTCAGGCCTGTAAGACAATTGACAACACTGTTGCAGGCAAAAGAAGCAGACGATGTTGCTTATGTAATTGACGGTACAATAAACCTTTTTGGAAACGATTTTAATAATGATGCAGATAAAGATGATGCCCGTAAACTGAGTAACGTAAACGAAACATTCTGCCTCCGCAGAAAAGAAGGTTATTTATCAATTGAAAGAAAGAAACTGGATGCAGATGCCGATACGATCTTCTATTACATGTCGAGGATGCAGCGTAAAGATTACCAATTGAAATTTGTAATGGATGGTCTTGGGCTTCCTTCATCAACCACCGCATTTCTTGAAGACACATACCTTAAAAAGAAAACACCCGTAAGCATTACCGATACTACGGTAGTGGATTTTTCTATCACCACCGATGCAGCAAGTGCAGCTAACGAAAGGTTCAGGCTGGTGTTCAGGCGTTCGGTTAAATACACTAAGATTGATGCTTCAATCCTGAATGATGATGTTGCAGTTAGCTGGATAGTAAGCAACGAATGGAGTATTGAGAAGTATGAAATTGAACGCAGCAGCAATGGTACAAGCTTTACTGCTATTGCAGAAAAACTATCAAATGGAGAAAGTGCAGCACCTGTATATTACAACGGACTTGATTTGCAACCTGCGCCGGGTGAATATTACTACCGCATAAAGAGCATAAGTAAAAACGGTGCGATAACTTACAGTGATGTGGCAAAAGTAAAAGTGGTGAAAGCAAGCCCTGCATTATATGTATTTCCTAACCCGGCAACAAACGGCGTGATACAATTGCAAATGAATAGATCAGGAGCCGGTGTTTATTCCACCAGTTTGTATGGAAACAACGGGCAGGTAGTAAATACAGAACTGATAAGCCATGCAGGCGGTACTGCTACAAAAATTATTCAGCCAAAGCAATATTTAACAGGTGGAACATACCAGTTAAAAGTTACAGGGCCAGATGGAAAAGTAACAGTAATAAAAGTGATGGTTGTAAAAGAATAAAACAAAAACCTGAAATTTTTGAAAGAGCTGTTTAACGACGGCTCTTTTTTATTTTATGTAATAACATCCTATGAACCAAAAGTTATAAATTGTTGTTTGTAAACACAGCACATAAAAATGGATATAGAAAAGTATCTTACAAGAATAAATTATACAGGCGAAAGAAAACCTTCAATTGAAGTTTTGACGGCACTTCAAAAAAATCATTTACTGAAAGTCCCTTTTGAAAACCTCGATATTCATTATCATCAGCCGATTGTTTTAGACATTAATAATTTTTTTGACAAAATAGCTTTGAGAAACCGGGGCGGATTTTGTTATGAATTGAATGGGCTTTTTCATTCACTACTTATTGCGTTAGGATTTGATGCTGCGATCATTTCCGCAAGAGTTTACAGTAAAGAAGAAGTATACAGCCCTGAGTATGACCACCTGGCTGTTTTGGTAAAGATTGATGATAAAGAATATTTGACCGATGTGGGATTTGGTGAGTTTGCATTTTCACCATTGGAAATAAATATTGGAAAGATACAACATGACCAGCGTGGAGATTTTATTGTTGAAAAACAGGAAGACGATTATTACAGGGCGAGTAAGTCGGGAAACTCTCAAAATATTCCTGAGTATATTTTTATGCCTGTTGTCAGGCAGTTAAATGAGTTTGCAGAAATGTGCCAATATCATCAAACAAACCCCGGCTCACATTTTAAACAGAAAGCGCTTATAACAATGCCCACAGAAAATGGCCGCATTACTATTGCAGACACCTGTCTTAAAATAACTGAGAGCGGTAACATCATCAATGAAAAAGTATTGGATGACGATGAGTATAAAAACTGTTTAAAAAAATACTTTAACGTGGTATCATAGAAGATCATAAAAGAAAAAACGCCGTATCATTTAATACGGCGCCTGATTCAATTCAAGGACATTCTTTTTAAAGCGGGATAATTATGAGTGGATTTTTATTGGATGATGAGTTTAAAAATATATTTATTGCCTTTGTCACCTGTAACAATTACGTTGTAAAGACCAGGTGCTTTGCCGGTAATATTTAATTCTTGTTTGTTGTAACCAGCTTGTAAAAGTTTTGTGCCTGCACTTATTACTTTGCCGTCAACATCGGCAATCCTCACATTGATCCTATCTGCTTCATTTAAATTGAAACCGATAGTAGCTCTTCCTTTACCTGGATTTGGATACACACCAACTTTTTGATTTATATCTTCTGCAAGTAAAGTAATTGGCGCAGGCCTGGCTGCAGTACAATTGCCTGCTACGGGGTTGTTGCCAGTAATTTCAATCCAGTCAATATCAGCAGTAGCATTGGATGCAATACTTTCCAGGCGGATGTCATTATTGCCTGCATTCAACGTAACATTTACAATAGTGTTTAAGAATATTGAACTGCCACTTGTTTTAGGGAACGGTAATGCAGCATTAACAACAACGCCATTCAAAATAAATTTCATGCTGAAAGTGTTACTGGTGCTGCTGTTTGCATAACGCCAGTTTAGAGTATACGTGCCGGCAGATGGAACGTTTACTCTCCACACAACTGCTTTGCCTGCCGTGTTGGTTAAGTTAATAACCTTTGTATTATTAGCACCGCTGTTACTGCTTACAGCACCTTCAATCAAACAAAGGCCAGTTGATGTGGTAGCATTATCTTCTATTCTTATTGTAGTAGTACCACCACCGCCAGACAACTGGAAGTTAGCAGTGGCAGATTTGTTTGCATTCATAGTAACAGTAGCGCTGGCACTTGTACCACTTGCATCTCCACTCCAGTTTACAAATACATAACCTGCTGCCGGAGTAGCGGTAACTGTAGCTATTGTGCCTGAAGCATAAGAGCCTGCACCACTAACTGTGCCGCCTGCTGCCGGCGATGCTGTTGTAGTTAATGTATAATTTGTTGGGGCTATAACCTGGAAGTTGGCTGTAACAGATTTGTTTGCACTCATAGTAACGGTAGTGCTGGCATTTGTCCCGCTTGCATCTCCACTCCAGTTTACAAATGTATAACCGACTGCCGGTGTAGCAGTGATAGTTACAACTGTACCTGAAACATAAGAACCTGCGCCGCTTACAGTGCCGCCAGCCGCTGGGCTTGCAACAGTGGTCAATGTATAATTGGTAGCTATTGCCTGGAAATTAGCTATAACCGATTTGGCAGCACTCATTGTAACAGTTGTAGTGCTGTTGGTGCCACTTGCATCACCAGTCCAGTTTACAAATGTGTAACCGGATGCCGGTGTAGCAGTGACAGTTACAACTGAACCTGAAGCATAAGAACCTGCACCACTAACTGTGCCACCAGCAGCAGGATTTACCGCTGTGGTGAGTGTATAATTTGTAACTGCAGACAGATCACCTGTCAATACATCGCTCCTGTATTTTTTAAAATTATTTTGAGTTAAGTCTTTTGCTTCTGCTCCATCATTATAAAATACAACAGAACCGTTGTCGCTTATTGTCTGGAGTTTGGTAAGCGATAACACACCGCTTTCATTTACACCCACTACAGATTCAATATTTAAACCGGTAGTTGTAAAGCTGCTTAATGCAACTGGTGCGTCAGCGGCATTGCCAGTCCATTTATACAAAGCGCTGTTCTGAGTATCATTACTGCTGCCTGCGGCAATGATATAGGTACCATTAGATAAACGTACAATATCTCTTATTCCTCTTGTGCCAAGGCTCAATTCAATGGGTGAACCAAAGGTTGGATTACCGGAAGGCGAACCATTATTGAACCATGTTTCAAAATTGAGTATTGGCACAATCACCGCTTTAGTGCGGTTGCCTGTGGGAACCAGCGGTGCCCGTAAGCCGATGTATAAGGTTGTATTATCAGGGCCGAACGCCATGCCTTCCACATTAAACCCATCAATGGTTTTTGAATCTTTTCCTGCAGCAGCGCTTGTTGTAAAACTATAACCATTAGCATCACCCCAGGTCAATATTTTTTCTCTTAATGTTCCATAATATCCAGCAAAAGAGAAAGAGGTAGCGGCTCCTGTTCCGCTGATATTAGTTGCAAAAATCCTGTTACGGTTTGGCTTACTGTTAAAGTTTGGTTCTTTACCATTGCCCATTGACCCGATCCAGTAAACACGGCCGTTAACAGTTGTACTTCTTACAGCACCTTCAAGGTCTGTTTCTTCTGCAGTGCCATCTGGTAAACTTAAACTGCCTGCATAATTATAAGATTTTAATGGAAGGCCAGATTCTTTTCTTGAATGAACATACAGATTATTCAATTCATCATCAGCCACTACATAATAATCATCATCCAATGCTATTGCCGCAGAGCCATCTGATATTCCTGTATTCCATGTAGTTTGTACAGGTACAGAGGCTGCTGCCGAAACTGCATAGTTTATAATGATCGTTTTTGTATTTGGCCCTTTGGTAAGCGTAAGTGTAATGGTTGCATAACCCACAGCAGTTGGAGTAATTTTTACTGTTGCCTGTCCATCTGCTTTGGTAATAACAATATTAGCATTGGTTACAACACTTGTATTACTGCTGCTTCCCGTTAATGTATAATTAGCTGTAGTAATATTTGAGTTATTATATTTTACATCTGCAACAATACCTTTTGTTCTTGCAGGATCAGTTGGGTCATTGATCACACCACTTACATAAGGCGGTTGTAATAATGCTGTGGTAGATGCGGTGCTGAATGCAATGGTTAACAAATTTGCTTCTGCAGCAAAATTTGCTGTAGCAGACTTATTACTGTTCATAGTAACAGTAGTGCTGGTGCTTGTTCCACTTGCATCGCCACTCCAGCTACTGAATGTATAACCATTGCTGGCTGTTGCAGTAAGCGTTGCTGTTGCACCCGTGTTATATGTTCCTGCTCCACTAACTGTGCCGCCTGCCACAGGTGAAGCTGTTGTTGTTAATGTATAAGTTGAAGGTGCAGCACCACCGCATGATGTTGGACTTGATAAAGTAGCGCCCCCGGTAGCTATTACCAACGCTTTTACATTGGTTGAAGGAGTGATAGTTAATGTGTAAGGAGGAGTGAATGCTGTACCACTTCCTGCAGTGTTACCGGTGGTTGAAACAAACGTATTGTTTCTTGATGTTACAGCAGTAAAATTATTTTCATATAGATCAATGGGTAATCTTACACCATCAAAATAATTGCTTTCAACAAGTAAGTCTGCTTCTTTGCCGGCACGAACGCAATGATTATTACCGGTGCAGCTAAAATAATTGTTCACTATGTGTACCTGGCCAAAACGCAAACGTGGCATCCTCTCTTTACAGCCAGTTCCCCACCAGTTGTACATCATGGTAACTTTCAGTTTTGTTCTGTCGGAAGTTTTACTGTCTGAATTTCCTATAAGATTACAGAATTGGTGATTGCTTGATGCAGATGTATAATAGAACTTGCACCAGGTAACAGCGATATAATTTGCGCCATTGGAAATATCGAGGTTGCCATCCTGTCCGTCATAAATATCACAGTGATCGATCCATACATTAGTAGTAGAAGTGCCATCAATAGTAATACAGTCAACGCCATCTACATCTACAGCTCCAGGACCCTGTATTATCATGTTCCTGATAATGATGTTATTTTTTTTCAGATCAAAACCACCGATGAGTTTAGCGCCCGGCAAGCCAATAATTGTTTTATTGGCAGCAACGTTAACCCTTGTTCCCACACCAGTACCAACGGTGCCGGAAACGTATATCACTTTAGCACCACTTGAGCTGGCCTGCGTTTGCAGTGCAGATAATGTAGTAACTGTTACCGGCGTAGCTGTGCCGCCACCAGTAGTGCCACCATTTTGTGTAGCCCATCCTATGGGTGCACATTGGTCTTGCGAAAAAGAAAGGGTTGAAAATAAAATGCATGCGACCAGCAGGGGAAGCAATCGTTTTGGCATGTGTTTCATTTTTAAGATGAACTAAAAACGCTTCACAGGATAAACGGTAGAAAATATGGCAATAAGAAGAAGAAATAAGGAAGAAAAAATATCAAAATCCAGATATTAAAAAATATAATGGGCCCGTTAGGGCCCAATAAATTATGGTTTCAAAAACCAGCGGAAAGCCCTTTTAACTTTTAATAACATTGTAATTTGTTTTTTAATTTGGAGGAAATAGTGTTTGTTGTGGCGCCGGTCTGAAATTCAGTTTTGGATATTGGAAACCTTCGCCATAAAAACGGAGATAAAACTATACCAAGGTTCTAAAATATTATAGTAATAGGGGGCTTTTATTTGTGCAATCGCAACCGGCAACGATTGCGTAAATTGAACGGTGAATAAGCCTGTGTTTTTAAAGAAATATGGATGTTGCATAAAGATTTACAGGGTTAATATTTGTAGATAAAAAATGAGCGAATGAGGGTACTTATATTCACAATAACTTTCTTTATCACAGCAAATTTGGCGGCGCAAAAACGCCAGGAAAGAGATACATCATTTTCCACGTTCAGTGCTTATGTCAAAGCATTAAAAAAACATCCAGGCATTACTATAGCCGAGGAGATTCATTCAAAAGAGATAAAGGAAGATACAGGCATTGTTTATTGCGATCTGAATGGAAGAAAACTAGTGATGGACGCATTCTATTCTGTAAACAGGGATGATGCCAATCGTATTGCAATTATCATCATTCACGGCGGCGGGTGGCGCTCCGGCAGCAGGATACAGCATTATCCACTGGCACAAAAATTAGCGCAGGCAGGTTATACCTGTTTCACACCTGAATACAGGTTGTCAACAGAAGCAATTTTTCCTGCTGCCGTACATGATATCAAAGCTGCGATACGATGGGTAAAACAAAATGTCACCAGTTTCAGCATTGATACGTCCAAAATTGCTGTCCTTGGTTTTTCTGCAGGTGGTGAATTAGCAGCTTTTGTTGGAACAACGGGAAGCATGGAGAAATTTGAAGGCGTTGGCTGTAACACTGGTATTTCATCCAACGTAAATGCAATGGTCGATATAGACGGGACCCTTTCATTTGTTCATCCGGAAAGCAGTGAAGGCGATGACAGTAAGAAATTATCCGCTGCCACACAATGGTTTGGTATTTCTAAGAAAGACAGCTTTCAATTATGGCAAGATGCGTCTCCTCTTACTTATGTAAATAAAAACACGCCACCCACATTATTCATCAATAGTTCAGTGGCGCCAATGCATGCCGGGAGAGAGGCTTATATAAAAGTGTTGAGCGAAAATGGTATTTACTCTGAGGTACATACTTTTGAAAATTCACCACATACATTTTGCCTGTTTCATCCATGGTTTGAACCGACCGTAAAATACATTGATGATTTTTTGAAGAAGGTATTTGTAAAATAAAAAACCGGAGTTATTACTCCGGCTTTGTAGTCCCGACAGGAATCGAACCTGTATCTAAAGTTTAGGAAACTTCTATTCTATCCATTGAACTACGGGACCATTCCATTTCAGAATTTTGAATGACGAATTTTGAACGGGCAGCAAAAATAAGGATTGACACAATAGCATCCAACTTATAACCGTTTTGTAACAACCAAATACTAACAACTGTTAGTATTTTTATTATCTTTACCTTCAAATTAAAATACTATGGCAATTCAGGATTTTGAAACCATTTTCCAGGATAAGGTGGATAAGGAAATAAAGATAGAGCCAAAGGATTGGATGCCGGAGGCCTATCGCAAAACAAATATTCGCCAGATAAGCCAACATGCCCACAGCGAAATTGTAGGCATGCTGCCCGAAGGCAACTGGATAAGCAGGGCGCCATCATTAAAAAGAAAAGCCATTCTTTTAGCAAAAGTGCAGGACGAAGCTGGCCATGGTTTGTATTTATACAGCGCTGCGGAAACATTGGGCATGAGCCGTGATGAAATGGTAAACGACCTGAACAGCGGTAAAGCAAAATATTCTTCCATATTTAATTATCCTACACTTACATGGGCAGATATGGGTGCTGTTGGCTGGCTGGTGGATGGCGCTGCTATCCTAAACCAGGTAATGCTTTGTCGTACAAGTTATGGTCCTTATGCAAGGGCAATGGTAAGGATCTGTAAAGAAGAAAGTTTTCACCAGCGCCAGGGTTTTGAATCATTGATCGTTTTATCAAAAGGAACGGAAGAACAAAAGGCAATGTGCCAGGATGCGATCAATCGCTGGTGGTGGCCTTCGCTGATGATGTTTGGCCCAAAGGACAGCGAAAGCACAAACAGCGACCAAAGCATGAAGTGGAAGATAAAAAGAAAAACAAATGATGAATTGCGGCAGCAGTTTGTGGATATGGCTGCAGAGCAGGTGAAAATTTTAGGGATGACTTTACCTGACAGTAATTTAAAATGGAATGAAGAAAGAAAGCATTATGATTTTGGTGAAATAGACTGGAATGAATTCTGGAATGTGGTAAAAGGGAATGGGCCATGCAACAGGCAAAGATTGGAAGCAAGAAGAAAAGCACATGAAGAAGGACAATGGGTGAGAGAGGCGGCAATGGCATTTGCTGAAAAAAGAAATTCACGTTCACAACAAAAAGTAGCATAACATGAATTGCATAATAAGAAAATTTTATTACGGAGATATTCCTGAAGACAAAGCTGGCGGTAGCAACTATGTATCAAAAAATGATAGCAGCACATGGCCGCTTTGGGAAGTTTTTATCCGCAGCAAACAAGGTTTAGATCACAAACATGTTGGTAGCCTTCATGCAACCGATGCACAAATGGCAATAGAAAATGCAAGAGATGTTTATACAAGAAGGATGGAGGGCGTTAGCATTTGGGTGGTGGAGAGCAAACACATAACTGCATCTAATCCTGAAGAAGCTGGTGAACTGTACGAACCTGCAGTGGACAAGGTGTACAGACATCCAACTTTTTATAATTTACCTGATGAAGTAAATCATATGTAATGAAGACATCAATAGATCATATACTTCACCTTGCAGATACAACACTTATTCTTTCTCAAAGAAACAGTGAATGGTGTGGGCATGGTCCCATACTGGAACAGGATATTGCCATCACAAATATTTCACTTGACCTTTTGGGGCAATCGAGAAATTTTTACCAGTATGCTGCCACATTGATTGGCAATACTGGTGAAGACAAACTGGCTTATTTAAGAAAAGAAAGAGAATTTAAAAACCTGTTATTAGTTGAACAGCCTAATGGTGATTGGGGACAAACCATTCTTCGCCAGTATTTATTCAGCCAGTTTCAATATTTATTATTTCAGCAATTACAGAAAAGTAAAGATGAACAGGTAGTTGCCATTGTGACAAAGGCATTAAAAGAGATTACTTATCATGTTCGCTGGAGCAGCGAATGGGTGATACGTCTTGGTGATGGTACGGAAGAAAGCCATGATCGAATGATAAAAGCCATTGATGAAATATGGAGGTACACAGGAGAAATGTTTGTGCCTGCTGATTATGAAAAAGAAACAGGAATTGATTTTGAATTATTGAAAGATGAATGGAATAAAAAAGTGAAAGACATTTTTGATGAAGCTAGGTTGTCAATTCCTGAAAAGGTTTTTATGCAAAGTGGCGGCAAAACAGGGACGCATACAGAACACCTTGGCTACATTTTGACTGAATTACAATACATGCAAAGAGCCTATCCAAACTCAGAATGGTAATGAAATTTTATGCAAGACATAATATAAGCTGCCTGTTTTTCTTTTTTCTCATTTGCCTGTCTGTACAAGCGCAACCTCAAGAAAACTCAATAGTTAAGGCGCTGGCTAAAAAAATCAAAAAGAATAATAAGCCTTTATCTGAGGAGTTTGCACAAATAAAATATTTACCGCGTAAAAAAATCATGTTGCAGGAACATGAAGGAAACGATTCACTTAGTTTTTATTTGCCTGAAATAACCACGGTGAATGATTTTTATATTTCGCCTTATGAAGTTACGAATAAACAATACAGGGAATTTATTGATAATGTACTGGATTCTATTTTACATAAACTGTTTGGATATATAAAAGGCGATACTCGTAACGAATGGGTTGACTATAAAAAAAATTTTACAGTAAGACAGGCTTTCGAGAAGTTGAAAGACCTTGATCATCAACCGTTAACGCCATTTTTAACAGAAGCTAATGGAGTAATGCATGCCGACAGTAAAAGATTGGACTATGTATATAAAGCTGGCAACAAATGGCTTCATGTTCTTGTAGTGCCTGATACGGTTTGCTGGCATAAACTTTATCCGTTATCTTATAATGATGCGATGCCAACCAGTTATTTATACCATCCGGCTTATGATGACTACCCTGTTGTCGGTGTGAGTTTTTCACAAGCGGAAGCTTATTGCCACTGGAAAACAAATCAGCTCAAAAGCGCAATGCGGAACATCAAAGGCTTTGACATTACTTGCTCCTTGCCTTCTTTATACCAATGGGAAGCCGCTGCGGTATCGGGTACATTGCCTGATAGCAATAGTGAATTTCATAGCAGGCAGTCATCCGCAATCAACCAGGGTCGCATTTATCAAAACAAGCCTGTTAAAGCAAATTCAAACCACTCTATTGAGTTTGATTGTAATTTTTTTACTATTGAAGATGCAAGTGGCTATGTTATAAAAAATGCCGGTGATGATGGCGGAGTCTTTACAATGAATGTAAATTCATTCAACCCGAATGTAAATGGTTTATTTAATATGAAAGGGAATGTTGCTGAATGGACGCTAACGAATGGCGATGAATGTTATACCAAAATAAGAGATCTATATTTCGATAGCATCAGGCTAGCTAATCCTTCCGCAGACATTTTAAAAACACCAGTTGATAGTTTTTTAAAACAAATGCAGCAGGCAAAAATTGTAAAAGGTGGCGGTTGGACAAGCAGTGTTTTTTACATACAGCCAGGTGCCCATCAATTTTACCCGCCTTCTACCCAACATGGCGCTATCGGTTTCAGGTATATAATACAATTGAAGAAGGAAACAGAATGATGCAGAACAGTAAGAAAAAAATATTATCCATTCTTGAAACAGTTCCCGACCCGGAAGTACCCGTACTTTCTGTGTTAGATCTGGGAATTGTAAGGGACGTAAAGATTATTGATGATACAATAGAAATAATTATCACACCCACCTACACAGGTTGCCCCGCCATGGATATGATAAGCATGAATATAAAAATGGCTTTGTTGGAAAACGGGTATAAGAATATTAAAATAACTACAGTACTTTCTCCTGCATGGACCACAGACTGGATGAGTGAAGAAGGCAAACAAAAATTAAAGGCATACGGAATAGCGCCACCCAATCCAAAACAGCAGGTTTGCAACAGCAGTTTATTTTCAGAAGAAACGATTCAATGCCCTCAATGCAATTCTTATCACACTCACCGCATCAGCGAATTTGGCAGCACCGCCTGCAAATCATTGTATCAATGTGATGATTGTAAAGAGCCCTTCGATTATTTTAAATGCCATTAAATTTTCCTACCTTTCCTTTATACTAACCTCCGCTATTTGCTATGGATATTTCAGTTTATCTCGAAGAAGCCGCACAGGTTTCTGTCGCCTTTGTTATTGGCGCCGTCATTGGTATTGAAAGGGAGTTCAGGAGTAAACCTGCAGGCTTTCGAACGATGATATTGATCTGTGTAGGGTCTTGTCTTTATACCATCCTCTCAAAAGAAAGTAATGATGTAAGCCCCGACAGGATCGCCAGTAACATTGTAACCGGTATTGGTTTTATTGGTGCCGGTGTAATTTTTAAAGAAGGTATTTCTGTAAATGGATTGACCACTGCTGCATTGATATGGATCACTGCTGCATTAGGAATGGCTGTTGGGTATCACAATTATCCCATTGCAATTGTAGTTGCATCTATGGTGGTGGTGGCATTGTTTGTGCTGGAACCTGTGCAGCGCTTTATCAATAACCTGCATAAAGTAAAAGATTACCGGATTAAAACAAATGGCGCAAGCGATAATTTTAAGAATGAATTAGATAATTTTTTACTTGGCACCAATGCACATTTTCGTTGCATGAAAACATTAAAAGAAGATAATAGTGCTGTGTACCTCTACCGCATTGGCGCACCTAATCGTAATTATGATACTGTAAATGATTTTTTACTGGTGCATAAAGATGTGCATAGCTTCGATTTCTAAGCCACGAATTACACTAATTACACGAATTTGTTTGTACTTATTTAATCACTTTGTGTAGTCAAAAAAACTTCTATGTCTTCCATATTATTTGAAATAAAACACAGCATTGCTTTCATTACACTTAACCGCCCTGAAAAATTTAATTCATTCAACAGGGAAATGGCATTGCTTATGCAGGCTAAGCTGGATGAATGTGCATCATTGCATGAAGTGAGGTGTGTGTATATAACAGGAGCAGGCAAAGCATTCAGTGCCGGGCAGGATATTAGTGAACTGGTGGGTGATAACAAGCTTGCAATAAAACAAATTTTGTCAGAGCATTATAATCCGATTGTAAAAAGGATCAGGAATATAGCAAAACCTGTAGTGTGTGCTGTTAATGGTGTGGCTGCCGGTGCCGGTGCTAATATTGCTTTGTGCTGTGATATTGTTATTGCTGCTGAAACAGCTGCATTTATCCAGGCGTTCAGCAAAATTGGTTTGATACCAGACAGCGGCGGCACTTTTACTTTACCAAGATTGATCGGCTGGCAAAAACCAAGCGCCTTAATGATGACGGGTGATAAAGTTTCTGCAACAGATGCAGAAAAAATGGGGATGATCTATAAAGTTTTTTCTGCTGAAACATTTGAGGAAGAATCAAAAAAAATTGCCGCCACATTAGCCAGCATGCCCATCAAAGGCCTGGCTTATACCAAACATGCCCTCAACCAATCTTTCACTAACAGTTGGGAAGAGCAATTACTGATGGAAGACGAGTACCAGCAAAAAGCTGCGTTAACTTATGACTATAATGAAGGTATTAATGCGTTCTTAGAAAAGAGAAACCCTCAGTTCAAGGGAGAATAATCCGAATATTAGCTTGGTGAATAATGATATAAAGCATAAGTGAGTGACACAACGATGCTGCCAAAAGAACAAATGCCGGTAATAAAATAATAGTATTTGCATTAGTGTCAATTGGTGTAATTCGTGGCAACCAATATGTGTTCATCTGTGCAATCTGTGGCTAAATTCCTTTTCTTTGCACATGGCAATCACTAACAAGATAATCATCATTACTGCTCCATCCGGTGCCGGTAAAACTTCCATAACGCATCACCTGATGCAGCAGTTTCCACAACTGGCATTTTCTGTATCAGCAGCCACCAGGCAGGCAAGGGGTAGTGAAAAAAATGGAGTGGATTATTATTTTATGAGCGCCGATGATTTTCAACATAAGATACAGCACAACGAATTTGTGGAGTGGGAAATGGTGTACGAAGGGAAATTTTATGGTACGCTGAAATCAGAATTGCAACGTATCTGGAACAACAATCAAATTCCCATTTTAGATATTGATGTAAAAGGCGCTATTCATGTAAAGCAACAATATCCTGATACGGCATTGACGATTTTTATTGAACCACCCTCGGTGGCAGAATTAAAAAAAAGATTGCAAAGCCGTGGTACCGAAACAGAGGAGTCATTGGCAGCAAGGGTGAATAAGGCCTCATACGAAATTTCATTCAAAGACCAGTTTGACGAAAGCATTATCAATGACAACCTGCAACAAGCAAGGGAAAAAGCCGTTATAATAGTGCAGGAGTTTATTAATAAATAGCCGCTTCAATTTACTATTTTTACAATATGGACTTAATAACACCATTTGCAATTTTGATTTCATTGTTGCTGGTAGGTTTTTTTGCAGGGATAGAAATTGCTTTTATATCTGCCAACAAATTATCTATCGAATTAAGAAAAAAGCAAGGAACGCTAAGCGGCAAAATATGGGGTAAATATGCAGATAAGCCAGCCAAATTCATCGGCACCACACTTATCTGTTTTAATGTTTTCCTGGTAGTGTATGGATTGTCGCTGAGTTTTATCATCAAGCCATTTTGGGAATTAAACTTCTGGAACAGGTTTAATACAGAAAATCCCTACGTGAGGTTAATTGTTGAAACCATTCTTTCCACTACTGTTTTGCTTTTCTTTGAATTTGTATTCAAAGCATTTTTCAGGGCAAAAAATGATTCCATACTAAATAGTGGATTTGTAAGTGTGATGGTAAGGTTTTTCTACAACGCTTTTTCCAATGTTGCCAGTTTATTTGTAAGCATGGCAGAGTGGATGCTGAAATACATCTTTAATGTAAAACTCAATGAAAAAAAGGATGCCTTCACCAAAATTGACCTGGAACATTTTGTAAACCAAAGCAAGCATCACGAGGAAGAAGACAGTTCGGAAATAAATAAAGAGTTATTTGAAAATGCCCTGTCGTTAAGTGAAACAAAAGTGAGGGAATGTTTAATACCGAGAAGAGAGATAGAGGCGGTGGATATAAAAACAAATATTACTGATGTAAAAAATAAATTCATCAGCAGCAAACTGAGTAAGCTGGTGGTGTTTGATGGCGATATTGATAATATTGTTGGTTATGTTCATCAATTAGATCTGTTTAAAAACCCGCCGGAAATAAAATCAATTCTATTGCCTATTCCTTTTATCCCTGAAAGTATGAGTGCTACTGACTTGATGAACAAGTTCAGCAAAGAAAGAAAAAGCGTTGCATGGGTGGTGGATGAATTTGGCGGCACGGCCGGTATTGTAACGATGGAAGACCTGCTGGAAGAAATTTTTGGTGAGATACGTGATGAATATGATACCGATGAGTTGATAGAAAAACAAATTTCCACCAACGAATATATCTTTAGTGGAAGAATTGAACTGGACTATATCACTGAAAAATATGGCCTTGAATTTCCCGACAGTGAAGACACTGAAACACTAAGTGGTTTTATTATTCAAAACAGGGATGAGATACCAAGGCAAAAAGAAACGGTAATAACAGGGAATTACCAGTTTGATATTTTAAATGTAAGCGGCACCCGTATCGAAACAGTGAAGATGAAAGTACTCAGGACAAACTCACAATAATTATTTTTTCAGCAGGGCATCAATTTTTTTTGCCAGCGCCCGGTCTTTAGCTGTTACTACATCACCGGCATCATGTGTATTCAGCCATATCTCCACTTTATTATACACGTTTGTCCATAATGGGTGATGGTCCATTTTTTCTGCTTCTATAGCTACCCTTGTCATAAAGGCGAAGGCTTCGGAAAAATTTTTGAAAGTAAATTTTTTATAGAGCGTATTGTTTTGCTTTTTCCACATGGTCAGCCAGTTTAGTAGTTAATAATTTAATAAATAGTTAGGAATGCCGAATGACGAATTACGAATGTGTGCATACCGGTTATTCATTGCGCAGTATTCGTAATTCAAAATTCATAATTCGAAATTTAAAATATAAGGTGCTGCTTGTTCTTTATTTTCTCATTCGTCATCTCTGTTACTAATTGAACACCGGGTAATAACCTTATTGACTGCACCAGGTCTTTTAATTCTTCCGGCGAAAGAGGGTCTCCTTTTATTAACCACAAAAAATCAAGGTGCTTAAACTCTGGTAATAAATATTCGCCATCAAACTGGTTATTGTATAAATAATGTGTGAGTGTTATCGCCGGCACTTTATATTCATAAATAGAAAAGAAATATTCCCTGCTCTTTTTTGTTAACTGTATTTCATATTCATGTTTTATCCTGAAATCAAAACCCAGTATTTGGTTCAGGTGCCAGCTCATCTGGTAGTTTTTTACCGGCGCTACAATGCCCAGCAATACCGAGTCTTCAAAAAACTCCTGCGCTATTGATTCGTTATCTATTTTTAGTTTCATATTGTAATACCTGTCATCTCTTACCGCTTCGTCAATTTTACATTGAAATTGGGTTTGACCAAATGACATTTTTCTTTTCTAGCCCATCTTCGAAATCAAACGAATTTTTATTTTTTGGAGCTATTATCAAATTAAATCCTATCCTAAATTTAATTTCAGGACCATCCATTGGTTGGCTTATCACAAGTTGAATATCAACTGACTTTTTCTGCCCCGGATTAAGTGTAAGTATTTTAGGAATGTTCTTATCACAGTCCGAGCCTCTCACTTCCAATTTTTGATTGTCAACCGAGTAATAGTCTTGCCACGAACAAGACATACTATAATATCTCAACGTATCATTTGTATTATTTGTCAATGTTGTAGGAATGTCCCAATAGGTTTTTTCTTCTTGCTTTATTATTTTCCCCTTTTGAATAGATAATTCATAGTCGCTTTTTGGCGAAATGCATGATAAGAGTGCAGTAAAACTAAAAACTCCTGCTATCATTAATATTCTTGCCATGACTTTGTTTTATATCACACCTTAAAACACAACATCAAAACTTAGCTGTTCACCCCCTCTTTTCAATTTCACTTTGGTGGCATCGCCTTTATTGAATTTGCTTAATGCCTCCATGTAAGTTTGTATATCTGAAAACTTATGATCACCTAATTGAAAAAGCACATCGCCTGTTTTAATTCCCACTCTTTGTGCTGTTTTTCCCTCTGATACGCCATCAACTCTTACGCCACTGCCGCTAAAAGTATAATCAGGCATTATACCAAGTGTTACTTTAAAAGTTGTTTTGCTGCCCAGCGGCCTTTCCTTTGTTTTGGTGAATGCCAATTTTCCTTTCTTGTCATTTTCTTCAATGGCTTTATAAATATATTTCAGCACCATCAGTTCGCCGGTATAATTTATTTTATCAGCATCATCACTTGGTTTATGATAATCTGAATGAAGGCCTGTAAAGAAAAACAACACTGGAATATCTTTCCTGTAAAAAGAAGTATGATCACTTGGGCCGGTGCCGCTGCTGTCGAATTTGATAGTAAAATATTTATCTGCGGCAGGCAATGTTTTCCCCCATGCAGGTGATGTGCCATAGCCGCCAATATTTAATCCCCGTGTGCTGTCACTAAGCCTTCCCACCATATCCATGTTGATCATGTAATCAATACTGGCAAGCGGAATGGTGGGATGCTCAACAAAATATTTTGAACCAAACAAGCCAAGCTCTTCACCGGAAAAAGCAATTAAAAGATAGTTATTGCCTTTCAGTTTTGATGCTTTCAGCATTTTGCCCAACTCTATTAATGCTGCTGTGCCACTTGCATTATCATCAGCGCCATTGTGTATGAGCCAATCCCTTCCCGTGTATAATGAAACGTGATCGTCTCCAAAACCAAGATGATCATAATGGGCACCTAATACTACCGTTGATGCGGCACCATTATTAATAAAGCCGATCACATTATGGCCATACCTCTTTTTTTCTTCTATTAATATTTTAAGTTTTATATCAAGCGTGGCAGTTTCGTCCTTTAAATATTTTTCTGTTGCTTTTTTGGTGAGGTAAACTACTGGTATGGCTGCGGTATCAGTTTTTGCTTTGCCGTCAAATCTTAATTCATCTTTAATATCTGATGTATTATATAGAAACAAAGCAATGCATCCTTTCTTCTTTACATCTGTCACTTTTGTTTTAATGGCATCATCCAGATCAAAATGAGGATTGGTTTTATTCTTTTCCAGTAATTCTTTCAAATCAAAAAACCAGGGCTCGCCGCCCTCCTGCAATGCTAATGCACAAGTGGCTTCTAATGATTTGTTTGGGCAGGAGCTGAGCGGAAAAAATTCTTTATTTAATTCAAGCTCGTTACTATTAATAATAAAATGAGAGGAAGGGTTTACAAACTTTCCATCGTTTATTTCAAATGCCTGCAAAAAAGTTCCATTTTCACCTTTGGCAGTAAGGCCTGCTTTTGTATACTCATCAATAATGTATTGCGATGCTTTTTTTTCTCCTTCGCTTCCTGTCTGCCTTCCTTCCAGTTTATCATCAGCTAAAAAACCAATATGAGCCTGCAGGTTGCTTATGATAGCTTTATCTGCTTTCTTTAATTTTTGAGAATAAGCAGTGTGGAATAAGAAAGTAAAGAGGATAAAAAAATATTTCATACCGGAGGTTAGTTGGTGGAGCAAAGGTAGCTGGAATCACTTACCATTTTCATTCAAAATTCAACATTCAAAATTCCTCATTCCCTTTTACCTTTAGCGTAAATTGCTGGTTACAGAATGACAAATTTTATTCCAATATTCCCGCTCGGTATTGTTGTGTATCCCGGCGAAGACCTCAACCTTCACATATTTGAGCCACGGTACAAAGCTTTGATACAGGAGTGCAGCAAAAATGGCAAGCAGTTTGGCATTCCTACAGTTATCAACGATAAGATGAATGAAATGGGTACGCTGATGGAGATAAAGGAAATAAGCAAGTTGCATGATAATGGCGAAATGGATATAAAAACAAAGGGTGTTAAAGTGTTCAGGATACTGGAAGTGGTGAAAGAAATACCAGACAAACTGTACAGTGGTGCTATTGTAAACTATCCGGGCAATACCAAACAGGGCAACCGCACTTTAATGACGGGTGTGATAAAAGGAATAAGGGAACTGCACAACCTTTTAAAAGTGACCAAGGATTTTAAGAAGCCGGATGAAGAATTATGGAGTTACGATGTGGCACACCATGCCGGGCTTTCTTTAGAAGAAGAATACGAACTACTGCAACTGCTGCATGAATTGCAGCGGCAGGAATATTTGAAAAGGCATATTATAAAAGTGCTGCCTATGCTATCGGAAATGGAAACATTAAAGGAAAAAGTGAAACTGAATGGGCATTTTAAAAATTTACATGGGTTTGATATTTAAGAAGTTTAAGGTTTAAAGTTTGAGGTTTAAGGTTGATCACCCTTTTTATATTTTAAGCTTATTATTTGCAGCATACACCAACTTTAAACTTTAAACGGTTCAACTTTAAACTTTTTTCATGACAACACTCTGCCTCGATTTTGGCAACACCCGTTTAAAAGCCGCCATATTTGATGGTGATGTTTGTAAAGAAGAACTGTTGCTTACAGATGACGGCACAGCAGCTATAGAAACAATTATAAAAGACCACCAGCCACAAAGATCAATTTTATCTTCTGTTATTGATCACAATAGCGAAATAGAAAAATTGCTTTCTGCTCATACAACCTTTCATAAACTATCCCACAGCAGCAAACTCAATTTTACCACGCCGGCGGCTAAACCGGAAACCATTGGAGCAGACAGGCTGGCCCTTTGTGCAGCAGCCGTTCACTTTTATCCCGGTAAAAATAACCTGGTGATCGGGTTGGGCAGTTGCATCACCTATAACTTCATAAACCAGGGCCATCAATTTCTTGGAGGTGCCATTTCTCCCGGTATGGAAATGCGGTTTAAGAGCATGCATGATTATACAGCCAAACTGCCATTGGTGCATAAAGACTATAATTTCCCTGTAATTGGCTACGATACAAAAACAAATTTGCAAAGCGGTGTGCTGGCAGGCATAACCTTTGAAATCGGCGGCTGTATTGAGTTTTACGCCAACAGGTATGCCAACTTTAACGTGGTTTTAACCGGGGGTGATGCAGGCTATTTTGCCCGTCACCTTAAAAACAAGATATTTGCGGACTTAAAATTTTTATTCAAAGGGCTTTACGCTATTAGTGAGGCCAACAACTGCTAACATAATGAGGATTATCGGATTGATTTTAACCCTGTTTATTTACACATCTGCCATTGCCCAGGAAAATTCCCCTTACTCCCGTTATGGTTTGGGTGATATACTGCCCGGTCAAAGTATTCTCAACAGGAGCATGGGTGGAATTGCAGCAGGTTTTTCCGATAACCAGACAGTGAATTTTGCAAACCCTGCCAGTTATGGAAATTTTAATTATTACGAACCCTCTGTTATGAACCGCATTGCTGCCACACCAAGCAGAACGATCTTTGACTTTGGTTTTGAAATAAACACCCGTAACCTCAAGCAAATTGACCCGGCTGCAAAATATACTGCCACCAATCTTATCATTTCTTACCTGCAATTGGGCCTGCCTATAAGGTTAAGAAAGGCAAACAAGAAAGGCGTTTTCCTTGGAGTGAATTTTGGACTGCGACCGCTGTCAAGGATCAACTACAAAATTCTTACACTGGAAAGAAAAGATGGTGTTGACAGCATCGGTAATTTGTATGAAGGCAGCGGAGGTGTAACAGAGGCTTTAATCGGCGCAGGGTTAAGAATTAAAAATTTTAATGTTGGTTTTAATACCGGTTACCGCTTTGGAAATAAAAAATACAGCACCATCGTTACTATTTTAAACGACTCAGTTTCTCACTACCAGTCTAATTCAGAAACCGCTACCAGTTTTGGAGGTATGTTTTTTACGCTGGGTACGCAATACGAAATAAAATTTAAGAATAAAAAAGACGCATCAAGAGGATCTACATTGAGGCTGGGTGCTTATGCTTCTTTAAAACAAACGATGAATGGCAGCCAGGATAAGTTGAGCCAGACAGTTAAGTACGATGTGGAGAATGGCATTTACCAGATCGACAGTGTTTTTAAAAGTACTGTAGATGGCAGCGTACAATATCCTTTAACATGGGGTGCAGGGTTTACTTACAAAGACAGCTCGGGCCACTGGACATTTGGCGCCGATTATGAGAGTACTAACTGGAAAGATTACCGCTTTTTTGGACAGGGAGATAATGTACAGAACACATGGAAAATACGTGCCGGTGCCGAGTACCTGCCTGCCGACAGGACAACACCGATAAGAAAATATTTCAGCTTTATAAAATACAGGGCTGGGTTTTATTACGGGCCTTCTTATGTAAACATTGGCCAATCAATGCCTGAGTATGCGTTTAGTGTTGGGGCCGGTATTCCATTAAAACTAAGGCCAAGCTATGGCAACGATCAGTATTCTTACCTGAACACTACGGTTGAATTTGGCAGCCGTGGTGATAAAAGTTCCAATCTTCGTGAAAGTTTTCTCCGCATCAGCTTCGGCCTTTCTTTAAGTGATATCTGGTTCAACAGGAGCAAATACTATTAATAACTTTGCGGTAATGCTTACAAAACAAGTGCATATAAAATTACTGGCAGCCTTTACATGGGGCTGCTTTTTTTTATGCAGTTGTGAGAATGATATCAAGGAAGTATATCCTGATAAAAAAGAACTTGGGAAAGATGTTGCCAAAAATGTAGTAACACGATATTCTATTGCTGGTAAAAAGAAAGCGATACTTACAGCGCCGCTGATGTACAAAGTGCAGGATACGACTTCTTATATTGAATTTCCTAATACACTGCATGTTGATTTTTACAGTGACCAGGGTGATAGTATTGAAAGCAGGCTGGATGCCCGGTATGCCAGGTATAAGGAAACCAAAAGCATTGTATTTTTAAAAGACAGTGTAAGGGTAATTAATGTGTTGGGAGATACACTTTATTGCAACGAACTGTATTGGGACAGGAATAAAACCGGCACAGAGTTTTATACCGATAAACCTGTACGTATAAGAAGAAAGATGCAGGTGATCGATGGCACCGGTATTGAAGCCCGGCAGGATTTTAAAGAATGGAACATTCTGCACCCTGTTGGTTATGTTAAAGTGCCCGGAAATGAATTTCCGGATTGATCTTCAAAAAACTTCAACGCTGTACAGGTACCTGCATTTTTTAAAATTGCTTAGGGCGTAATAATTTTGTAAGTTTGGTTACTAACCACGTTTACAGCTTTTCTTTTTTTGCCGCATTCTTTATGTGAGTGCAGATCAATTTAACCAGATACTGATCAGGCTGCAATTTTTAACCGTTTATGCAATGAAAAAAATACTACTGCTTTATTTGTTTATTGCACCCCTGCATGTAGCAGCACAAAATCCAAGAGAGTATTGGGAATGGACAAAGTCAATTGGTGGAGCAGGCGATGAAGTTGCCGCAAGCTTTAAACTTAAGAATGGATATCTATATATTACAGGCACGTTTACATCACCTACATTGGTTTGGGATAACACTACACTTAATAATAATGGCGGCAGGGATATATTTATAGCTAAAATAGATACTACCGGGAATACTGTATGGGTGAAAAGCTTTGGTGGTACTGCAGATGACAGCGTAAGTTTATTAGAGATAAATAACAGTAACCAATTTGTTTTGCTATGCAAGTCAGCAAGCCCCTCAATTGATCTTACATCAGATACATTAATAAGCCCACAGAATTTTTATGCAAAATTTGATGAAAATGGCAATTTGCTTAAAAGCCGGGTATTGCCCGACAGCCTGGCATATACTGATATTGAAATAGATAATAGTGGAGGAATTTATGCAGCCTGTAATTATTATAGTTCATTTGTATTTGCAGGCAAAACTGTAAGCTTAAATTCACCACTTATAGGAACTCCGAGATTTTATTTGCCAGATAATCCCGATTATTATTATTCCTTTGGCACTTGGCCACCTGTATCTGGCGCAAGTTCAGCTTTATTGAAATATGACTCGTTGGGAAATGAGTTGTGGATGAAACTTTTTCATAGTTCTCCTGTCACCTTACAAATTGCTTATGATAATACAAATATTATAGCCATGTTTGTTCATAATGGCGCCACAGTTTATGACAGTACTCTTTTTAGTAACATATATATTAATGAAAATTTCCACCTTGGATATAATACTTTTGAGAACTTAACAGTCGTGCTGTCAGAAAACGGTGTAACCCAAAGAGTGTTAAATGATCACACCCGTGTAAATTTTTTTCATGATTTTCATTTTTCAAAAAACGGGCTTGGGTATGCTTCAACTTCTTATCAATTTCATATGCCTAGCACGGGCGGGACTTATACAGATGGAGCTGATCTGAAAGTTTTT
>JAZKGV010000254.1:0-33354 GCA_040385725.1 Bacteroidota bacterium
TTTCCTTCTTCCAACTGGAAGGTTCCTAATAACACACCAGCCAGCGAACCCAACTGTACGGGACCGGTAGTAAGCCTTGTAACTTTGCTTCTGTTAAACCAAAAGTTTACCGAGGTATTCCACTTGATCTTTTTAGAAGAAACAGGGACAGCATTTAAACCGATCTCCATACCGTGGTTTTCCAGGTCGCCTGAATTAACCCACTGAGTTGAAAAGCCCGATGAAGCTGATGGTTTATCCTGTAATAAAAAATCAAATACTTTTTTATTGTAGAAAGTAAATTCAAAACCCAATCGTCCTTTAAAAATACTGAAGTCCACACCTGCTTCCAGTTCTGTTTGCCTTTCTGGTTCAATACCTGGTTCGCCACGTTGTGTGCCAACAACGGCACCAGGCAACCCTTCAATATTTGATACAGCCAATGAAGTAAACTTGCTGCCATAAGCTGGGAAGTTACCAGCCTGGCCATAAGCGGCACGTACTTTCAGGTTATCAAAAAAGTTCCCTTTCCAGAAAGACATTTTTGTAAGGTTCCAGGAAAGCCCTGCTTTGGGATAGATGTAATTTTTAGATACATCGCCATTATTGGATGACCTGTCGAAACGTACACCAGCAGTTAAAGTAACAGCATCAAAAATAGTAGCTTCTTCTTGT
The DNA here is from genome assembly GCA_040385725.1 of Bacteroidota bacterium. Lineage (GTDB taxonomy): Bacteria > Bacteroidota > Bacteroidia > Chitinophagales > Chitinophagaceae > Ferruginibacter. The sequence continues at coordinate 655 of JAZKGV010000254.1, forward strand.
ACAAAAATTCCGTTGTCTTTATTTTTTGTACGGAATTGTGTTGCAGTTAAAGCACCAGCCTGGTCAACATTTGATTGGCCTTCTATAACCTGTGTGGCTACATTCAACAGGTTATTGTAATTACCCGTTTCCTGTGTGATACCTGCGGATGTTGTAAACGATAATTTATCAGTTGGTGTCCATGTATTCACCAGTGAGAAAATATAATTGGTGTTCATGTTTTTAGTAAAGCCTTGTATAGAAGTTCCTTTATTCACTTGTTGAAACTGCAAGCTTCCAGGGAACAAAGCATTTGTTTCCAGATCATAAAAATCAAAACCACCTCTTGCAACAAATTTTGTTACTGAAGTATTAGTCTTGCATAAGATTGCTTCCAGGTTAACACCTGTTACAAAACGGTTTACGCTTTCGTTGTTTATCATTTTATCCCTTGTTTCAATCGGGTTAGATGAAGCGTACCTGTTACGGGGATAGTTTCCATTTGCATCAGGATGCAATTCAGTAAATGATGGTGTGGAAGACAATGCGATACCGAAAGTGATACCAGCATTATCATTACCAGACAAACCACGGTCAGAAGATGAGTTGATATAATTAGTACTTACACCAATCTTAATATTGTCTGTTATTTTATGATCAATATTTAAACGGATGCTGTTATTGTTGTAGCCTGTTCTTTTAACAATGCCATCTTCTTTTTTGGTGCCGGCGCTAAAATAGAAACTTGTTTTATCATTACCACCATTCATGCTCAGCGTTGTATTTCTTGTGATGCCTGTCTCTCCATACATTTCTTTTTCGTAATCATAAATTTTTCCTGCTGCTACGGCGGCATCGTATTCATTTACATCCCAACCTTGTTGGTTTGATACAATTTCTCTTGTTAACGGACGGGTGCCTAATAATTTTCTCACTTTTACAAAACCAACTTCCTGCGAAACAGAAATATTTGTTTTGCCACTTCTTCCTCTTTTTGTTGTAACAATTATAACACCAGCCGCTGCTTTGGAACCATAAATAGCAGATGCAGAAGCGCCTTTTAGAATTTCTATATTGGCAATATCTTCTGCCCGTAGATCTGCAATACGGTTGGATGGATTATCCTGGTTAGAAGAATTGCCACCGGCACTTGCACCGGTAACAGCATTTAATCCGGCAGAGGTTGCACTGTTATCCATGAACACACCATCCACTACATATAAAGGTTGTGTATTGCCAAAAACGGAAGTAACACCTCTCAGTTTTACCGATACACCGCCTCCGGGTGCCCCGGTGCTTGCATTGATATAAGCTCCAGGAATTTTTCCGTTGATAGCTGCATCAAAAGTTTGCGCCGGTGCAATACCATTTAATTGTTTGGCAGAGATTGTTGCAACAGCATTGGCAAGGTTTCTTCTTTTTACATTGGTTGCTAAACCTGTTACCACTACTTCGTCTAATCTTGCAACATCCACTACCAGTTTTATTTGCAGGTCATTTTGTGCATCCGCTGCAGTAATATTTTGTGTTTTGTAACCGCTTGCACTCACAACAAGTACAGCATTGGAAGGAATTGCCAATTTAAATTTTCCGTCTGCATCGGTTACAGTTGCAATGTTTGATTGTTTAACAGATACAGTAACGCTTTGTAATGGTGAGCCATAGGCGTCTACCACTTTTCCGCTGATGTTCTTTTCCTGTGCATGCAAACATTGCGGCAACAATGCGATACACATAAACACCAGCATTTGATACATAAATTTCTTCATAAGCTTTGGTTAGTTTTTTGGTTAATAATAAAATGTATATGGTGTTATGTTTTGGTCAAATCGGTTGCTTCTCTGCATACACATGGCTGCCGTATCCTTTCTCCGCCACTTGTTTTGCTCTCAATGGATAAGAGGACATATCAGTTGGCGTAGTGGTGGCCAATCCATCTACATAGCGGTTGAACATGCAGAATGCAGCAGCAATTAATACTGTGTCATGTATGTTTTTATCATCAGCGCCATTTGTTTTTGCATTTTCTATATCTTCTGTTGTTACAAACTTTCCGCCCTTTTGCACTTTAGCGGCTATGGCTAACAGTGATTTTAGTTTTTCAGAAATGTTTGCTTTGGTATAATCTTGTCTTACCTGTTCTACTAATTCTCTATCTCCATTCAAATAGATACAGGCAATTTCTCCATGAGAATGATGACAGTAAAAACAATCATTGAGATAAGAAACATACATGCCGATCAATTCTCTTTCTGCAGGTTTTAGCCCTTCATTGCTTCTTAATAATATTTCTGCCAGCACACCCATTGGTGCAGCTGTTTCAGGGCTGTAAGCCAAAGCGCTTCTCATTCCAGGGAAGTCGTTTTTTAAATCGATATGTGGCATAATTAGTTTAGATGGTTTAGAAGTTTAGATTTTAGTTGGTGCCGTATATCCATTCGCCATCCGTTTTCCCATTTCTTCATACACTTCGGGTTCTGTTGGTGTAAAGCTTGCCAGTCCATCCACATACCTGTTGAACATAGAGAAAGATGCTGCTATCAAAACTGTATCGTGTATCTCCCTGTCATTAGCACCCAATGCTCTTGCGGCAACTATATCTCCGGGTTTTACTTCCTTACCCAACACCTGTACTTTTCCTGCTATATGCAATAACGTTTTCATCTTATCGCTTACATTGGAACGGAACATATCCCTCAGCACTTCATCCACTACATTTTTTTCTTCACCATATAAACATCTTGCAGCAGCAGCATGGCTGTTCCTGCAAAACATACAATCATTTTTATGAGATACATATGCAGCAATCAATTCCCTCTCTGCTTCTGTTAATGGCGATGGGCCTCTTAATAATACCTGTGCTAAATCATACAACGGTTTTCCAGTTTCCGGCCTGAATAAAACCAGGCTTCTTATCCCGGGGATACCGTCTTCTACTTTTATATGTGGCATAAAAATTATTTTAGCTCAACTTGTTTTCAGCAAAGTCAATGGCACCTAGTTGTAATGTTGTTTCTTTCTCCTGCTCTGTTGCCGGAGCAAAAAATGTAAATGCAAGGCCAACTAAAAACACTATAGAAAAAACAAATAAAGCATTACTATATCCACCCAACTCTGTCACGAGCACACCAACAAATAAAACAGCAACAGCAGTTAAAACTCTTCCTGTATTAAAACAAAAACCGGTAGCAGTGCCACGTATATCAACAGGAAACAGATCAGGAATATAAACAGACAGCACACCCTGGCTTGCACCAAAGAATAATGCTATCAATGCTATCTCAGCATAAATAATATTTGAAAAAGAAGTGTTTGTTTTAAATAATAAAACAGAAGCGATGGCACACACGGCATAGCATAACAGTAACGATCTTTTTGCTCCCATCGCATTGATAAACCAGCCCGATAAAAATCCACCAACCAGTCCGCCCATTCCCATTGTCATCATGCTCAGGCCACGTTCTTTTTGTCCATCGCCGGTAGTAATTACACTCTGCATCCATGTAGGCAACCATGAAAAGATGGCCCATAAGCCAATCAACATAGAACCAAAAATGACAGCACCAAAAAATAAATTCCTGCGGTGAGTAACAGAAAAAATTGATTCGTTCTTTTCAGTAAGTGGAATGATTGCTTCTTTATTGAATTTCCATTTTTGTGATTCCCTTAATAACCAAATGGAAAGTATGGCAATAGCAACGGGAAAAATACCTACTAAAAATCCCTGCCGCCAGGAGGAAACAAAATAATCGATAACGCCTGCGGAAAAAATACCAACCGGCATTGAGATAGATAAAAAACCCATGAAGATGGCCCTTGATTTTTTTGGCCATTCTTCCATCATTAATGTAGTAGTAGTAACCAACACACCGCCTAAACCAAAGCCGCTGAAGAAACGGCAGATAACAACGCCCCACCAGTGAGGCATATAACCTGTGAGTAAAGTGAAGATACCATAACAGGCAATGGATAATATCAACCCTTTTTTTCTTCCTGCTTTATCACTGATAATGCCAGCTATTATGCCACCAAAACAGCCGCCGAAAATAAAAACTGAATTTATATAAGCGCTGATCTTATTTAATTCATCATCACTTACATTTCCCAATAGATCTTTTACAGCTACTGGTAAATAAACAGACATTAATGTTGACACAGTACCGGCAAAGGCTGTCGCAAAAAAGCAAATAAAAAATAACAACCAGTGATATGGTTTTATTTTATCGCTTTGTTCAGTAATAGTCATTATTTATTTTTTAAGATGGTCGTATCCCTGTGCCAACCTGTTGTAGCCGTTATTTTTCAATCTTTCGCCAAGTCCTTTGTAAAATGCAGGGTCAGTTGGTGTTACTGTTGACAGTCCATCAACATAGCGGTTATACAAACAGAATAATGCTGCTATCAAAACTGTATCATGTATTTCAATATCTGTAGCGCCTGCATCTTTTGCTTTTTGTACTGATGCTGTTGTTACAGCCTTTCCGCTTTGCTGTACCTGTGCAGCTATAGTTAACAAGGCTTTCATCTTATCGCTTACCGGTGCAGTGTCTATATCCAGTTTTACTTTAGCAGCGGTTTCCTCTTCTCCCAATAAAATATCAGCTGCGGCAGTGTGCGCCGTGCAGCAAAATGCACATTCATTTTTGTAGGAAACAATAGTTGCGATCAACTCTCTTTCGCCTTCTGTTAAAGAAGAAGGCCCACGTAATAAGATTTGTGTTAACTCACGGATAGGAGCAGCCGTTTCTTTACTGTATTCCAGTAAGCCGGTAATACCTGGCAAATGTTCTTCTAAAGGAATGTATGGCATGGCAATCCGTTTTTAAAAGCTGTGTGGTTTTTAAATTTGTAACCCGTAATAAGAATTTAAAAAAATGGCGTTGTAAAAAATTACCACGCCTTACCAAAAACATAAAAAAATAAAACCCTTTTACTGGACTTGATATGGCAAATTTTCCTGTTCATACTAAAGCCTGCCATTACCAAAAATCCACGCTATGATGAATACTTTAATTTTTAAAAAATGGCGCTGTAAAGAATTACCACGCCTTATTACCTAAAACATAAAACTTTTATAGTGAATCAAGAACTTTAAAAATGAGCCCTGTAAAGAATTACAGCGCCTTATTACCTAAAACATAAAACTTACATATTTAATCTCCAGCAAGGCGAAGAAAGCCAGGCCGGTTTTTGTATTTATTACTCTGCTCCATCTGTCAATGCTCTCTGCACCGCATAGCCGCCTACACTTGCCCCAACGGTTAACCCAACTTCACAATCGCTGCGAAAATGAATACCACCATACATTCTTGATATAGATGCTTCTCTTGCCATTGCATCATAAGCTGTTGCCCTGTCAGGAATGATATGGCCAAGTATAGTGGCGGCGGCAGCGCTAAATGTTGAATGCCCTGAAATATAGGATGGGAAATTTGGCAGGCCGGTAGTTGTTTTTATTCTCGGATCCACTTGCGATGGCCTTGGATTAAAATATTTATACTTGCTGGCCCAGCATACGATCGCTGCATCCATCATGCTCATATTAAGCAATGCTATATTTCTTGCCCAGCGTACTTCGCTGAAATTCTTTGTAATAAAGTCATCTGCAGCAATTGCATTCCAGTGGCCTGGCGGAGTATAAGTAGCAACACCATCTGCCCAAAAATGTACAATCCTTGTTTGCTCTCTTGTTGGTTTTTTTACAAAATTGTAAATCTCTTCTGTTTCATCTTTAAACTGTTGGCTGCTGGTTGATGGTGGCGGGCCGGCTATTAATGACACCGTAGTTAATGAATCGAATAAAAATGCTTTTACTTTTCCAAATGCCGGAAGCATACATGGCCTTACAGGCGTCTCCTGGCTCAACCAGGCAACTTCGCCCCTTGCTTCGCAATCAGTTTTTAGTTGATCCCACATAGCCTGGTTACCTGCTGCAGCGCCGGCCCTGTCGCCTCTTCCTCTTGCAATAAATTTTACTGCTACAGCTTTGCCCAATGCTTCACCTGCTTCTATATCACTTCTCACATTAGCGCCTGCCATAAGTCTTGCTTTTTTATGTTCCTCCATTTTTTGTTGAATAAAATCCTGGTCGCCGGGAAAAAGCAATTTCATCATTTCTCCTACCACACCAGCTACTGTTGCATCTTCCGAAGGATAAGAATACAAAGCAGATTTTGGTACCAGTGCATTAACCGATAGATCAACATTGTAAGGCGCATTGCGGCGGTACAATTTTTTATAATAATAAGCTGTTACCAATGCATCGTATTGTGCAGCGCTTACATAAGCATAAGCCCTTGCCGCATATGGTGGGTTAGCAAATGGAAATTGTGGGTAGGCCAATGGATTATTTGCACTGGGGAAAGGATATGTGCCATCTGCATTTTGATAAGGAGGAAAATTATGTTTTGCCACCAGCTCTCTCAAAATTTCATTCCAGCGTAATACTGCACCAGCACTCCAGTACTTTACAATACGTTTATCTTCCTCCGTCATATTTGCCTGGAATGATTTGATCTCGTTTACCTGTGCAATGTAATCGGGTGTGCCGGTAGCGCCTGGTGCCGCCACTATAATATCAGTTGGCGCTGTTAGCAATACAGGTTTCCATGCTCCAGCATTGCTGTCAATATTAGCTGGTGCCAGCGCAGGGGCGTTATCTGTACGGCCCACAACTTCTTTGCTGCAGGAGCTGATAAGGGCTGTTGTAATTATTGCAGCGATTATAGTTAGAGAAATTATTTTTTTCATGGTAATTATTTTTTAGCAGGTTCCTTTTTTGTTGAAGATGATTTTGTTTTTGATTTTTTTCCAAATTCAATAATGTAAAAAATGCTGCCGTAGTAAGTAGTGGTTTGACCAACATTTCTTCCGGCTATGGTGGTGTTGGCACCAGCCACAATTGACAAGGCATGGTCATTGGTAACAACATACTTTACATTGATGCCGGCCGTAGTGGCATTCATCCTGTTACTCGGAAAAGGCATATTGTTGTTTGGATAATCGATAGTATCTGATTTGTTTGGGTTCATATCAAAACCGCCAAGTGTGGTCCACCTGTTTACAACTGCTTCTGCAATCAATTTGCTGCTTCTGTACCCTGCACGGAAATTAAAGTTGGAAGCATCCGGCATAGACACTTCATTGCTCAGGATAAGGTGATCTGTATAATAAGAGGTGCGGTCAATTTTGATATTATCCCTTGCTACAAATGTTCCGGATACTGTAGCAAAAATATTATTCCATTCATAATCCATCATCACCCTTGCAGAAGCCGTTTTGCTTTGCAGGCCAATTGATAAAGGAAGAAAATCAGGTGTGTAATTAGTTAACGGAATTGATACGCCGCCAATAGTATAGAGTGAAAATGTTCCTGGCCCCATTTGCTTTTCTATAGGCATCCATTTCACATACAGGCTCAGATCCTGCACACCACTCATGCCATGCAGCGTACCGGCAGATGCTTTTGTTTTTACATAGGGAGCATTAAACAGTATGTTTAATTTATCACTTACCCCATAAGCACCCATCAGTGAATACATTTGAGTGGATACTTTACCAAGGTTCAGGTTCTCTCTTTTTAATGTTCCTTCCCAATAATTTGTCCAGCTGCTGTAGCTGTACATCGGGCCAATACAAAGCTGCCCTTTGCCCATCATAATGGCATCAAGGTCTGTCTGTGCTTTTGCAGATTGAATGCCTGCAATCAAACTGCATAAGACAATTAATGAATGTAGTTTCCTTTTCATCGTGTTCTTGTTGATTTTAGTTTTGGTATATGTTGATTAGTTTTTTTCAAGTTTTAATTTGCCCACAATAAAGCTGCCCACTTTTCTTCCATACTCTGTGCTTACTAAGCAGCTTGGGTGAAAATGAATACCTCCGTAAAATCTTGCAAAGTTATTTTCCTCTGCAGCCTGGCGGAAAGAAGTGAACGAACGGTTGGCAATACCAAATTCCAATTCGCTGGTATCTGTATAATTAAAATTATCGCCGAACATTTTTGTTAACGCTTCTGCAGAGGCAGAACTCACTGTGCTATGCCCGCAGGTATATTCCGGAAACGGTGGTGTTTGTAACAGGGGCATCCAATCTGGATCAATATATTTATTGATAACCGTTTCAGGACGAACCATATTGCTACGGAATTTTTCATCCCAGCATTGAATAAAAGCATCAAACATTGCGATTGATGTAAGAGTATAAGCGGCAACTGTTTTCCTGAAGTTTGCTTTTGACTTTTGTGCAGCAATGCCCACGATATTCATCCAGTGTCCGGACGGAGAGAATTTTTTTGTAACAAACATTACATGGCCTGCTACATTGAGCCTGCCAGGAAGATCATCCCAAAATATGGCTATATGCCTTTGTTCTTCAGTTAAACTGTCACCTGCATTTTTGCTTTCCATCACCTGTTTGTAATAATCACCGTCCTTATCTTTCATATTAAAAGCGATTGGCTTTGGCGGCATAAATTGAGAAGCGCTGTCCATAGCAATAGGGCGTATCTCATTCCAGTGTGGTTCAATAGCACTAGTATAAGCCGGTGGCGTTGGTATCCAGCGGCCTGGTGTATCAATTACTGTATATCGTGATGAACTTCTTGTTTGTGCATAGTTATCTTTTTTGCTCCAGGCTAAAATTGATTTGCCAATGGTGTCAGCAAATGCCAATGTGTTATTGAACATTTCTTCCGGCATTCCTTCGTCTTTTCCATGTTTTTTAAGGCTGTCCACATATTCTTTCATGCTGCCTTCGGGAAAAGTTACTGCTTCGCCTACTTTACAAAATGCAAGCAGCGATGCAAACTCATAATCAATTTTTTTTGCTGTATCCGGTTTAGGCATTTCTTTTAAGCCATTGATCTGCCCGGCCAGTGAATTGTATTCATTGGGAGAACCTGCAGCAATGCATTCATACGCAGCAATATTTGCATACGCATAATTGCGGCTAGCAACAATGGGGGAAAAGCCTACATGCTTTACCACTTCGTTCAACTCCTTTACTGTTTTACAATAAGTAAAAGTGTTGTCGCCAAAATAAGTTTTCTTAACCGGCTGATTTTTACAGCCAGTTATCAGCAACAGCAATGCCGTTGCAGCTAATAAAATCTTCATAAACAAAAGTGTGAATATGGGCTATTGCAACTGTGCTGTGCAGCCCTTGTGTAAAAATGCCTTAAGCATGAGCAGCATCTGGGGGCTGCTCTACTGTAGTAAAAAAGTGGTTCTCTTCGAATATGGATTGTACCAAAACATAATTATTTGAAATAAGCTTAGAGCCGCAATCTATTGTTATTAATGATTGCTCTTCATATTCGCTTACTGATTTTTGAAAGGACTTTGTGGTACCGTCTTTCTTTTGTGTATCGTTTTGTTGAAAGCTGTTGGCAACTTTAGCATACTCATTTTTGCTTTGCTCAATCTGCATTTTCTCTTTGTGTGGTATGCAAAGCATTTCTATATAACCATTATAAATACGGCTTTTTACATACTTGTACTTTACACCATCCATTTCCACCTCTCCGTCTATGCGTTGAAAATCTTTTGAATCTGTGTAGTAAGGAAGATTGATTGGCTGCTTAATGGTAATGAGTTCTTCATCATTATACTTATCCTGGTCAAGTGCCAGTTCTAAATTGGTATCAGCCTTATTTGAAATGTAATTAAAAAATAACTGGTACCCTGCAACATTGAAGGTAAAAATAGCAAGCATAAATATGGCAACCAGCTTTCTCATTCGTTAGTTTGTGCAATGTACCGGAATTTTCCTGAAACAATTTGAGAATAAAAGACAATTTTTTTGAGAAATGTGCTGCAAACGGTTGCGGAAGATATTCCATACAAGTTCAATATGAAGGTGAGACTGGCTACAAAAAATTACCTCGCTACAAATGTCTTTTTCTCCACTCCAATACCTTTTATTGTTAGACTCTTCCATGTTTTTGGCAACAGTGGGTTTATTTGAATAATGCCTGTGGGTGTGATTTCCAAGCCACCAAAACCATTTAATACCGCCTGTAAAATACCACCGGCGCCAGTGGCAAAATATGGATTAGTGCCGCCCTTTGTTTCAGCAATTACATTAAATGGTGGTAATAAATTTGGCTTATAAGAATCATTGAAAAAATGCAGCGCCTTTTCTTTATCACCGATCCGGGCATACAGCAAAGTAAAAATTGCCTGCGTCATGGCCGGTGTACCTTCATTGGGCACACGAACGGAATAATAATCCAGGTCTTTTTTTATTTGTGCTGCGTCGGTAATTTCCTTTAAAGGATAAGCCAGCAAATTCACATCGGCCTGTTTGATGCCTTCTCCATTATATGTTGCATGTTCTTTTGTAACACCGCCTGCCATTTTTAAAATGGGAATATTGTTTGCTACATTCATCCAGTCAGCATCGGCGGCAATACCTAATAATTTGGCAGCATCTGTAGCATGTTGCAAATTGGCCTTAGCGGCAGCGTTAGTAAAGGCATTGTTGTCAACGTTCTCTGCCCATTCATCAGCCGCTACTACATTTTTAATATCATACTGGCCCGGACCATTGCGTTCCACACGGCTCGCCCAAAAATCTGCTGTGGCTTTTAGTATTGGCCAGCCTTTTTCCCGTAACCAATTCTTATCCTGTGTTACACAATAATAATTCCATGCAGCCAGTGCAATGTCCGCAGTGATGTGGTGTTCAAACGGGCCGCTTAATGCCCACACCGGTGTTTCTTCTGCGCCACTGCCTGCGCTTTCCCAGGGATACATGGCACCTTTATATCCTTTGCCATAAGCATTTCGCTTTGCCGCTTCCAATCTTGCAAAACGGTATTCGATCATGCCTCTTGCCAATTCTGGTTTTAATTGCAATAATGCAGGAAACATCCATAGCTCTGTATCCCAGAAAACATGGCCATTGTAACCTAATCCGCTTAAACCCATTGGTGAAGGGCTGTTACTGTTTCCTTCTCTTACAAAAGAATACAAATGATAGATCATGCTATGAATATCCTGCTGGCTTTGAGCATCACCCTCAATTACAATATCGCTCTTCCACATTTCATCCCATGCTTTGTTGTGCATTTCAACCAACCTGTCACGTCCCTGTAGTTTTGCAAAAATGGTAAGGCGTTCTGCTTCGTTCAATGGATCATCATGATGTGCTGATGTAATGGAAGAGCCAACTATCGAATACTTGTACGTTTCACCTGCATTTAATTTTTTGGAGAACTTCATCAGGTGCATATTGTTGTCCCACATTTCATGTATCACCCTTGGTTCGCTGCCATGATGCTCCGTGAATATAAAAGCATTGCTTGCACACATCAGTAATTTACCTGTGGGGCTTTTAGCTGTGGAGGTAAGCAAGCTGATAGTGGTATGAGGCCTGTCAATTTCATTATAATAATTCTGTACATCCTTCAAAGCATCTGGTGCTTCCATTACGCTGGCACTACCAATGGCAATATTCTTTTTTGTAGTGATGGTAATATCCATCAATACCGAATAAGGTAAATGCCTTAATGCATTATACGTGTATGAAACGGTTGCCACATCTTTATAATCAAACGAAGTGGTAAAGCTTGCATGCTGCATATCTAGCTCCTGCTTCATATTGGTGGCATCTGCATTGCTCAGTCTCCTGCCATCAATTTCCAGATACATATTGAGCAGGTTAAAGCTTTTCAAAAAATTGCTTACCCTGCCACGGCCATACAAATCGTATGCACCTGCCAGCACCACTTCTTTTACTTCAAATGCTTTGGGGCTGCTTACAATGCCTATCTGGCCATTGGCAACTGTGATGCCATAATAGTTGGAGGGATCTATTTTGGTGGCGGTTATTTTCCAAGGGTCTTGTGCAGTTGCATTGAAAATAACAAATGAAAATAGAAGCATTGCAAACAATCGTTTCATAAAAACCAATTTGAATACAATTTAATGACTGAATTTGATTTTATTTGCTCAAATTATGTTTGCCACCTAAATTCTTTTATTTGTATGAAAAAAATGATCATTGCTGTTGTTGTTATTATTGCCATTTTTGTATCAGCTTCATACATATTTATTCCTAATATCATCAGCGTAAAAAGATCTGTAATTATTAATATCAACTCCCCGGCATTGCAAAGAAAAATTTCTGATATCAGGAATTGGGGAGAGTGGTGGCCTGGTGAAAAAAATAGTGCAAAGCTGATCTTGAATGGGAATGCCTATTCAATACAAGAAAAAACGACCAACTTAATTTTTATCAGCATAAGTAATCCATCAGCTACGATCAAATCATCTTTATCTTTTTCCACCGTAGCGAGGGATTCTTCAAACATCCAGCTGTACACACAGATCCCTACTTCTTATAACCCTGTAAAACGCACGGCAATATTTTTTGCATCCAGGCAGTTACAACAGGATTTCGATTTGCTTCTCAAATCCCTCAAATCCCATTATTCAACCATTGCAAATGTGTATGGTATAGATATAAAGCGTGAGCTTGTAAAAGATTCATCATTGATATTTACTTCTGCATCATTTAAAAATTATCCCACAAATGAAGAGATTTATTCTTTAATAAATAAGTTAAGAGGATATATCAACGACCAGTCAGCAGTTCCAACGGATTCTCCAATGCTTAATGTTCGCAGGGAGGGCAGTTCTGTTTACGTTACAAAAGTTGCCATTCCTGTTAACAAAATGCTTGACTCGAAAGGTGATATTACTTATAAATGGATGCTTCCGAAGGGCAATATTTTAACTGCAGATATAAAAGGTGGCCGCCAGAAAGTAGATAGTGCTTTTGTTTGTATAGAAAACTATATTGAAGATAATTATATGAATTCTCCTGCCATTCCGTATTATTCTCTTATCACAAACCGCATAGCAGAAAAAGACAGCAGTAAATGGATAACGAGGATATATTATCCAATTATATTTTAAAATCTTTTTTAGTTCCCTGCAAATTTTATCAGCATTGTACTGTCGTTGTTACGGGCAAGAATAAATGCTTTTTGCTTACCAATACTTACTGGTTGTATGTGACGCACCTGTCCTTTTACGGATAACCCATGTATGGTTTCAGCGGAAAAATTTCCACCACCTTTATTAATTAAAACGGTACCAAAATCAGCATCATACCTTCCCATTTCAATATTAGAATCATAATAATTCCCTATCATTAAAATATCGGGCAGGTTATCGTCATTGGCATTTATTACAACTGCATCTTTCATAGAAGAAAATTGTACTTCTGCAGGAAGAGCCCTGGTTTCAAACGCAAGGTTCCCTTTATTGATCAAAACTGCACTGGCTAAATAGTTTGCTGTTAAAAGGCCTGCTCCTTTCAGTTTTTCGGATGTAAACAATTCTGCCAGGCTGGCTTTTGCAAAATCGCCTGCGTATAAAAACTTCTTTTTCAGCACAGGCATTTGCTTTTCTAGTTCTGTTTTATTTGCAAACGGAATTTCCTTGCCGGCTAGATAATAAGTAAGCACCTGTTCTTTTTTTCCATTACCATCAAAGTCATTAAAGTAAAGCCGCAGTGGTTCTTTATCGGAAGCTTTCAGGCGGCTGTTCAATCCGAGGTTACCAGCAATAAGATCTATATCACCATCCTTGTCAATATCACAGGGTAGTATAAAATTCCACCAGCCTTTTTTATCAGTAAGTGGTTTTTTTATAAACCGGCCTTTATCATTTATATAAGCATCAATGCCGCCCCATTCTAATGAAAGCAACAGGTCTTTATCCCCGTCTTTATCAATATCAAACCACATAGCATCGGTAACAAAGCCTACAAGCGTAAGTTCCGGGGCATTGGCTGACGTTACATCCAGGAACTTTCCTGTTTTATCATTTACTAGCAAATAAGACCGGGGAATTTGCCCGTATTCCCATGGCACTACCCTGCCGCCAATAAACAGATCGATGAAGCCATCGCCATTAAAATCGCAGGGCACTACAGTGGATGCCGTGAGATACAGATCAGTAAAAGCATTTTCCAGTTTTGTAAAATTTGCCTTGCCGTCATTGAGGTAAACCCTTGGTGCGTTATGAAAATCCTTTCCAAAAAATTCATTGCCGCCACTTGCCACGATCAAATCAATATTACCATCGTTATTTACATCTGCAAAACAGGCATCCGTGCTTTCATTAATACTGTCCTTATCCAGTGATGGCTGATTGCTTCCTGAAAATTTCCCCGAAACTTGTTGCAGAAAAACAGCACTCCGTTTATCCCGTGACGAACCAATAAAAATATCCTCCAGACCATCATGATTAATATCTGCCACTGCAAGTGCCGGGCCTTCTGTAGAAACCATATGTGGGATCAATGATTCCCTGTCAAACTCCCCAAATTTATTCTCCTGGTGCAGGTAGTCAAGGCCAGTGTTATGCGTAATGTCCTCCATTACAGCCCCGGTATTTTTAATATGGCTTGTAAGCTGGCTGTAATTAAACTTTGGTAAATTTTTTTGATACTGTATCGTTATAGATGCCTTGCCCGGAATATCTATATGTTGATAAGAATTATCAGGCCATATTAACAATGCTGAATCAATCTTACTGCTGCCGGTTGCAATCAGTAAAGGTATTTCCATACTTGAGAGAAAGCCTCTTGCAGGAAATTTTTCATGTGTCTGTACTTCATTCCCTTTATACACAATCACTTTAGCCCCTACAGCATTTATGTTTTTTTCATCTCCCTTTAATTGTAAGGATACGGCAGTAATACTACCTGGTTTGCTGGCTTTGTTTTCATACACCAGCACAGGCGCATCAACATTATTGACCACAATATCCAGGTCGCCGTCATTATCCAGGTCGGCATACACAGCCCCGTTAGAAAATGTAGGTTGGTTATCCTGGATGGCTTCTTCTTTATCAGCAAAAGTGAGATCTCCATTATTGTGATAAAATTTATTGGGTAGTTTTATTTCAGGAAATTTATTGATGAGTGCCAGGTCTTTCCCTTCCATGTTATTATTCTGTATCATTTGCTGCACTTCTCCCTGTGTTACAAAATTGATATAATCAATATCATTCATCCGCTTTGGGATACCGTTAGATACAAACAGGTCTTTTAATCCATCATTATCAAAATCCATCCAAAGGGGAGCCCAGCTCCAGTCTGTTGCTGCAATACCGGAAAACAACCCCACTTCACTAAACAACCCATTGCGCCTGTTTAGTTGTAAAGTATTTCTTGCATACTGGGCATTATATCCATACCCAAGTTTCATATTATAAATGTCGTATTCATCTCCACCCAAAGATCTTTTTAAAATGTAAGGGTCGGCTGCAAGCATATCCATTGAAATTATATCCGGGTAAGCATCGTTATTTATATCTGCAATATCAACACCCATAGAAAATTTACTGGTATGCATGATCCTGCTGCTAAGCTCATCTTTAAAACTGCCATTGTGCTGATTCATATACAGGTAATCATTTTCATGAAAGTCGTTGCCAATATACATGTCAGGCCATCCATCAAGATCAATATCTGATACAGCAACGCCCAGCCCATAGCCTATTGCTGAACTGTTTATTGCTGATTCTTTTGTTACCTCAGTAAATTTTCCGGCAGCGTCATTCCTGTAAAGCCGGTCGCCGGATAAAGGGTGGTAGGTATTAATAAAATCTTTTCGTGGAGCTAAGTTCCCATTTTGATGCACTGAATGATTCAACAAAAACATATCGAGGTCACCATCCATATCGTAATCAAAAAAAACTGCCTGTGTGCTGAACCCTGAAAAATTCAACCCATACTTCTCTGCTTCATCCTTATAAAAAGGAACGCCATTTTTATCAATGCCCTGGCAAATAAGCAATTGGTTTTTGCTATGCAAAGTTTCAAAATTCCCAACCCTGCAAACGTAAATATCCAATAGCCCATCATTGTTAATGTCAACAAGTGATACGCCTGTTGACCATCCCCCATCTTGTGGAATTTGGGCTTCACTTGTAACATCTTTAAATTTTAATTTCCCCTGGTTGAGAAAGATCTTGTTTTGTTGCTGGTTAGATGAAAAGAACAGATCAATAAGGCCGTCATTGTTAAAATCCCCGGCACCAATTCCTGCACCGTTATAAAAATACATATACCTGAACATGTTGAACGAGTCAGTGGATGTGAGTTGGTTCGTAAAATATAACCCTGTTGTTTTGCTATCAAGTACCTCAAATATGGGTGGTACAGCAGGTTTTCGATTGCAACCTGGTAATACCAGGAGTAAGCTAATACTGAGAAAATAAAAATACCTGCTGATATGATGTGAGTAATGTTTGGCCAAGAGAAAAATTATTTTTACTACTACTTGTTTGCATTTGTTTTAAACTCGTATAGAAGCGGAAAATCATTGTTCTGTAAAAACAATAACCTGTTTTTATTTTTCCCAGGTATTTCTATGATATCTCTTATCTCTCCTCTTATCTCTAATCCTGAAACTGCCGGTTCTGTCCATTCAAATTGTCCTTTACCATTGTTCAATAACAGGTGGCCATAGCTTGCATCTAATCTTGAAAATTGTGGCTGAAATGCAAACTTATTTCCACCCAATACCAGGTCAATCTTACCATCATGATTAATGTCAGTACAAAGTATTGCATTTACTGATGAGAATTGAACATGATCAGGCAGGCGTTGTATGGTGAAATTTCCATTTCCATCATTTACAGCAATGCAGGAGCTTGAATAATTAAATATCTTCTGGGTGGTACTGTCAATTATCTCCGAAGGGAATAATTGCTGAACTGATTTCCTTGCATAATCCTCATAATTAAAATTTTGCTTTTTTAAAGAGGGCAATTGCTCTGTCAGTTCTTTTTTAAGGAATACAGGAACGTCTTTGTGGTTTACAGTCCGGGTAATTATTTTATCTGTTACGCCATTGCGGTCAAAATCATTGATCCACATTTTAACAGGGTTTTGTTCATCAGGATGCAGGTAAAAATTTTCGCCAATATTACCAAGAATAATATCCTGGCGGCCATCGCCATTTATATCACATGCTGCAATGGTTTGCCACATGCCAAACAGCTTATCGAGGTTTGTTTTTATTTTTATAAAGCGGCCTCCATTAAAAGAAAATATCTGTGGAGCCATCCATTCTCCTTCAATTATCAATTCTTTTTTATTATCGCCGGTAATATCTACCCAAACAGCGCCGGTAACCATACCAATACCGGCAATATCCGGGTTTTTTGTTTTTGCTATATCAGTAAAATTTCCTTTACCATCATTCACTAATAAAAAACTTTCAGGAGCCAATCCATAATTCATTGGAATACTTCTGCTGCCAACAAACAGATCAAGATCGCCATCTCCATCAAAGTCATTATCAATTACCACCGATGCATTTGCGCCACTGGCCGGAACAGAATAAGGTGCCCACTCAAAATTACCCTTACCATCATTTTTATACAAGCGGTTTATTAATTCGTAAGACTCAGATGTATTATTGCCGCCTGATCCAACAAACAGATCATTATCACCATCATTATCACAATCAAAAAACAAAGCCGCCACATCTTCTAATGGGGCTTGTCTTTTAAAAGCCTCCTGGTCTTTTTTTACAAACCCCGATTGCGTTTGCAGGTATAGCTGCCCTGCCTGCCCGGCGGCACCACATACATAAATATCAGCCAGCCCGTCATTATTCACATCGCCCCGTGCTGCTTTAGGGCCTTCCCTGGAAAGCATAACTGGTATGTTTCTTTCATAATAAAAATCCACATAGTCATCTTCAGTATGTTTATCAAAACTTTGTATTACAGGCTGCAGTAAAGTATTGGAAGCTTCCGTTTTCTTTCCAGGTAAAAACTCTTTTGCATCGCCTTGCTGAATTATATGAACCTTATTGATTGCAGGATGATCATATTTTGTAACAGAGCGGTCGGGCCACACTATCATCATTGAATCTGCCTGCTTATTCCCAAGCCCTATTATTGTTTTATAATCAACTGATGACTGAAATCCCCTGCTGGGTATCACTTCACGGCTAAAAACCTGGTCTCCCTGGTACACTTTGATACTGCTTCCCACAGCGAAAGTATTTTTATCTTTTCCTTTTAAAAGAATGCCGATATAATTATTCTTTCCTGTTTCCCTGCTGTTGTTTTTATACACAAACGCTTTTTGATTAACATTGCTTACCACCAGATCCAGGTCTCCATCATTATCAAGATCAGCATAAGCAGCGCCGTTAGAAAAAGAAGGTTGTGTAAACCCGAGTGATGCCCCGTCATCTGCAAATTTCAGGTTACCGGAATTTTTGAATGCTTTGTTGAGCAGCGGATGAGAAGGCATTTTTTTTATGATCTCTTCCACATCTTCTTTCTTGCCGGTTAGTGCCATTTTTTGAATAATATCATTGGCAAAAAAATCAATAAAATCCTGGTTAGTAACATCCTGTTTTATGCCATTGCAAACATACATATCGCTTAGCCCGTCATTATCCATATCAAACATCAATCCACCCCAGCTCCAGTCGGATGCTGCAACTCCACTATAGAATGCAATATCCATGAACTTTCCATTCCTGTTATTCAATTGCAGGGTATTCTGCATAAACTGATGATAAAACCCGGATCTTTCCTTTAGTTGATACACATCAATATTATCAAACAGGGATGTTGTTTTTAAACGATGGTCATCATCGGGCAACATATCTGTTGTAAAAATATCAGGGTATCCATCGTTATTAATATCTCCCATATCAGCTCCCATGGAGGCAAGGCTGGTATGCTGCATCCATTGTTCAAGCTCATCTTTATAGGTACCGTTCTTTTGATTTATATAGAGATAATCCCTTTCAAAAAAATCATTGGAAACATACACATCAGGATACGCATCTCCATTTACATCACCAACAGTTACGCCCAGCCCAAAACTTATAAGGCTGCTGTGTATGCCGGTTTCATTGGTTACGTCAACAAATTTTTGATTGTCATTTTTTAATAAGCGATTGCCACCACCTTTAAGAAAATCTGCAACTGGCCAGTCTTTAGCAGACAGGTCACGCTTGTTTGCATAGTTTAATGTGTTAACAGGTATAAAACTGTTATTAATGATAAAGCAATCAAGGTCGCCATCCATATCATAATCAAAAAACGCCGCATGGGTTGTATAACCGGAATCATTTAAACCATATTGCTTTGCCGATTCAGTAAAAGATACAGCACCCTTTTCTGAAGAAGGGAGATTGCTTCCATTGTTTATGTACAGTTCATTTTCCTGGTCTATCCCTTTTTGATAGCCAGCATAACATACATATATATCGAGCAATCCATCGTTGTTAATGTCTGCCAGTACTACGCCGGTAGCCCATTTACCTTTATTGATCAAACCAGCTTTTAAAGAAATGTCCTCAAACTGAAAATTGCCTTTATTGAGATACAGTTTATTTGCGCCCATGTTGGACGTAAAAAAAATGTCTGCCAATCCATCGTTATTAATATCGCCAATGGCTACCCCGGCGCCATTATAAAAATTACGGTAAGTAAGTACGTTAAAGTCCTTGCTGTTCTGAATATTGTTGGAAAAATCAATGCCTGTATTATCTGCCAATTGAAAGAGTGCAGGGGGAGACGATTGCTTCCCGTTGCAGGAAAAAATTAAAACCAGCAGAAAGATCGAATATGCATAAATCTTCATAATGGGGCTTTCACATGTAAAATAAAAAATGGTCATTAAAAAATGACCATTTTAATAATAAAAAAACTATGAAATTAATATCCTGGATTTTGTGTTAAGTTAGGATTATTCGCCAAAGAACGGTTTGGAATAGGGAATATCAATCTTGCAGGAGCAGATTGTGTTTTATCCTGCCAAGGTTCTAAGAATTTACCAAAACGGATCAGGTCATTACGCCTGTGTCCTTCCCAATAAAATTCTCTACCCCGTTCATCAAGAAGATTATCCAGTGTAACAGCACCCAATCCACCCAATCCTGCTCTGTCACGTACAAGATTTACCAGATCGCTTGTACTCTGCCCACCAGTTGCTGTGCCACCCCTTAAAATTGCTTCAGCCTTCATTAATAACACATCGGCATACCTGTAAAATACCCAGTCTTGTGATGTCGGAAATTGAGGGCCGTAATCGGGAACATATTTTACAACCCGGATGCCATTCGTTTCTATTGCTATAGGATCTGTTTCCAAAAGATGAACGTCTCTTTTGAAATCAAGGTTATTCCCTTTCCTGTCTTTTAATACCACGCCGCCCGGTCCAAACTGTTGCCCAATAAGGAAACCAACTTTTATACCCTGTACATCGGTAACACCCGGATAACTTGCTTCCCTTCTTTTATCGGTAGCGTCGAATTTATCATAAAAATCGGAAAGGGTCGTAAATCCATTCCATCCTCCACCATTTGCAACAGGGCTGTTGTAGTGTAAAGACTGGTGGTAGTTAAACATTACCCCATTACCATTAAGGCCTGCATTTGCAGCAGCAGGATCCCTGTTACCCAGCGTAAAGATATTTTCTGTTGAAAGATCATTAGTCGGTGAAAAATTGTCAAAGTAATTAGTTGCCAAAGTATACCTGTTCTGTGCAATAATTTCATCAGCCAATGTAATTACTTTATTCATATCAGCAGCGTCAAATGAAGGTGTTTCCCTGTTTGCATATACCCCCTTATTCAAATAACACTTCATTAATAAAACACGGGCTGCATTTTTTGTTGCTTTAAAATTTGGAACACCTGCAGCATTATCAGGAAGACCTGGAAGAGCTGCTTCGGTTTCCGCTATAATGTAATCCAGAGCCTCTAACCCTTTGCGTACTTTAGGAATTTCGTTTGGATCTGTTGTATTTTCCCTATAAGGCACCTGGTCCCAATTATCCAACACAAAATAATTTGTAAATGCCCTTAAAAACCTGGCCTCGGCTGCCACCTGGGGCGTGGGGGTAAAACGCAATATATCAGTTGATTGAAAAGAAGTTCTTAAAAGATCACGAAATGCGTTTGCATTATGAGAATGGTTGGCATCCCAAATATGTGCATGAAGCACCCGCCAGTTACCATTATCATCCCAATCCCCGCCTCTTGTTGGCCCGATCATTTCATCAGTAGTATGTTCCTGTAAAGCGAAAATATTGTCTTGATTAGACCAGGGACCATATAAGGTGATATATACGCCATTTAATAAGGCAGTAAAATCGGGTGTGCCGCCGGCACCTCCACCCGAAAGCTGGGTGAATTCATCTTCAGTTAACTGCCCGTTTAATTTCTCGTCAAGCTTTGTGCACCCAAACAAACTTGAGATTGCAATGACTAGCAATGGCAATTTTTTTATGTTTATCATATAGATTTTTTTAAAAAATTAAAATGAAAAATTAACTCCAAAAGTCACAGACCTTGCCGAAGGATATGGTGTGTACTCTATCCCGAAAGATGGAAGATCCTGGTAAGTTTTATCTGTATTTACTTCAGGGTCAAATCCACTATATCCTGTGAACACCAAAAGGTTTTGCCCGGTAACAAAGATATTAGCCCCCTTTACAAACTTAATATTACCCAGCCTGTAACTTAAAGTAGCGTTGGCCAATTTTACATAACTGCCGCTTTCCAGGTACCTGGTAGAAGCACTTATCGGGCTTGCCAGGGATTCACCGGCAGCAAGAGCTTCAGGTGTAGTGTTTCTGCCGATGCCCAAATTGTTGATCGTTAAAACAGCATTGGCAGTGTTGTTATAAATCTGGTGTCCAAATGCGCCATTCATATTTACTTCAAGGCCCCATTTACCATATGATGCTCTTGTACTGATACCTAACAGAATGTTTGGATTAGGGTCTCCTACAAAAGTTTTTTGGTCTTTAACAATGCCAATTCCGTCCTTGTCAATGCCTTCAAAAGTTTTTAAATAGAAAACGTTTAATGGCTGATCTGTTGTAAATAACTGGCTTCTAACTTCTGAAAGCCCTTGCCCATTGATTTCACCAGTTTCGAGGGGTGCGCCAAAGTTTTTCAATATGTTTTTAAGGAAAGTTGCATTTACACCAAACTCCCAATTGAATTTATTATTATTAATAATAGTAGTATTCAAAGCTATTTCTACACCTGAATTCAAAACTTCTCCAGGAAGATTAACCCATTTTTTACCGCCGCCGATTACAGGGTCAGCCGCATCTTTCAGGAATAAGATGTCTTTTGTAGATTTTCTGAAATAATCAATAGAACCGGAAACCTTGTTATTGAATATTGTAAAATCAAGTCCGGCATTTGTTGTAGTAGATGTTTCCCATTTCAAGTCTGGGTTCTCTAATTGATCACGGGTTACGCTGCCAAAACCAACGTTATACCTTCTCTGAGAAGCTCCTGCAGGGAATTCCTGGTTACCCACTTTACCCCAGCCTACCCTGAGTTTTAAATTGCTTATAAAATCATTTTTCAAAAAACTCTCTTTTGACATATTCCATGCTGCACCAAAAGAAGGGAAATTACCATACTTATTATTTTCACCGAATTTGCTTGAGCCATCTCTTCTCAAAGTAGCGGTAAATAAATATTTATCACTTAAGTTTAAGTCTACCCTTCCAAAATATGATTGCAACTCAGAAGTTGGTGATACATAAAACTCATGCCTGATTTGAGTAGGATCAGTTGACTGGAAGTAATCATAATAAGGATAAGGTACATTGGCAAAACCAGTAGCGTTCATGCCACTATTCCTGTTATTATACTTTAGATATTCAGTACCTATTAATGCTCTTAAATTTACTGTTGAAGTAATATTTTTAGTATAGGTCAAAGTATTTGTTACCTGCAAGCTGTTGGTTTCATTATTAGCCAGCCTTGCATAACCTCCTGCATTAGTTACCACGCCCGCTGCATTAACTTGTCTTTGTATCGGGCGGGGGTCATTATAATTAATAAAGTTAGCTATCCATGTCTTCCTGTTGCCGGTACCATAGTTAGCGCTGAGAATTAACTTGTATTCCAGGTCTTTGGTGATCTTAAAAGAAGGTGCAATGCTTGCCAGTATAGTTGACACTTTACTTAAGTCATTAACTGCTTCGCTTGAAGCTAACGGGTTAAATACATCGCCGCCAATATTAACATTTAAAGAATCACTACCGACCTTTCTCAGTGGCTTTGTTGGGTTCCACTGTAAAGCCTGTCCGATCAGGCTTCCTCTAAAACCTGAATTGTTACTGATCGGTGGTTGGTTATCTAATGTTTGGGCAACAATTATATTTACATCTAACCCTAATGCCTTACTTTCTAAAAAGCGGAAACTTCCGCTCAGATTAGCTGAATACTTTTTGAAGTTTGTTTTACGCACAATGCCTTCCTGGTCAAGATAACCCATAGACAACCTGTATTTTGCCCCTTCATTACCAGCACTAATTGCTACGCCATAATTTTGTGTTATACCTGTACGGGTAATTGCATCAAACGCATCTACATCAGCCCCTTCGTCATTAGCAGTACCGAGGTTATATTGCGCCAGGCCAGCACGATATTCACCAGCATTCAATACCCTCAATTTTTTGAGCACCTTGCTCATACCAACTGATGCATTAAATTCAATTTTTGGAGCGCCGGTTTGGCCCTTTTTAGTAGTAACTAAAACAACTCCATTAGCACCTCTTGAACCAAATATTGCAGTAGCAGAAGCATCTTTCAAAACATCGATAGACGCAATATCTGATGGGTTAATAAAGTTCAATGGGTTTCCGCCCTGTGATTTATCACCCACGCCAATATCGGCACCACCTGGGCGAGCGCTGGTGTTATCTATAGGAACGCCATCGATAACGAACAGTGGTTGATTACCCGCCCTTATTGAAGACGCACCCCTGATACGGATAGTGGTGGAACCGCCTGGCATACCACTGTTATTTATAATCTGTACGCCTGCTACCTTACCCTGTATCAATTGGTCAGGGGAAGTTTGAATGCCTTTATTAAAATCCTTTGCCTGGACTGTGGCTACTGATCCCGTCAGATCTTTCCTCCTGGCAGTACCATACCCTACAACCACAACTTCATTAAGGTTTCCCACTGAAGTTTCAAGGCTTGCATTCACTGATGCCTGGCCGCCTACAGCAGTTTCCTGCCTGCTAATGCCAGCACCTGTAAACACCAATACCGCATCTGCACCAACATTGTTCAGCGTATAAACCCCTGAATTGTTGGAGGAGGTGGCGTTCTTGGTTCCTTTAACTGTTACTGTAACACCGGGAAGTGGTTCCCCTTTTTTGTCAGTCACCGTTCCGGTAACTGTTTGGGCAAGCGATAACGCTGTAAACCCGAAGATGGCCAGCAAGAGCAAGGCACATCTTTTCATGGTGGCAAGATGCATAATCGGTAAGTTTTATGTTTTGGTAATAAGCGATATAATAAACTGCTAAAGAGACCTTTGGAAGAGGATATTCTATGGCAGCAATTACTTTATAAAGTTATAAAAAAATTATAAAAAACACCAACTTAATTCATAAACAATATGTTATTGAGTGATGCATGCGACACAAACGTTTGCGGAATTGTTTGCGAAACGCTTTGTTGTGCAAAAAAATATTCTCCTTTACTTTGTATGATGAACAACGCTACTTTAAAAAAGCTATCCGAAATGCTTGGCTTGAGTATTTCAACTGTATCAAGGGCATTAAAAGACCATCCGGATATTTCAGATAAAACAAAACTCAGGGTAAGGGAGCTTGCAGAGGCTCTGGATTATGAACCTAATACCAATGCCATACAGTTACGCACCAATAAAAACAATCTATTCGGTCTTATTGTGCCGTCTATTTCAAATTTTTTCTACGACTCTTTTATTGCATCGGTAGAGGAAGAATGCAGGAAAAACAACTACTCAATGCTGATATTACAAACAGGAGATGATACAGTGATGGAGCAGGAGAGTATAAAACTGTGCAGGCAAAACAGGGTGGCAGGTGTGTTTACCTGTATTACTTCTAACACTAGTGATATAACCGCTTACCAAAAATTACAAAATTCAGATGTACCGGTTATCTTTTTTGATAAAGTGCCTGCTGATGACAATGTAATGAAAGTTTGTATGGCCGATGCTGAATCGGCAGCCATTGCGGCAAATACCATACTTGAGAAAAAAAAGAAAAAGATCCTGGCACTGTTTGGAAATAAAAGTCTTTCTATCACCAAAAAAAGAGAAGAGGCTTTTCAAAAAACTATTAATGGCGCCGTAGCAACTATTGTTCATCATGTAAACAATGCTGATGAGGCAAAGCACGTAACCGCATCTGCAGTAATGCAAAACCCAGATACCGTTTTTTGCATGAGCGATGAAATACTTACCGGGGCCATGAAAGCAATACAGGAGGCAGGTTTAAAAATACCTGGTGACATTGCTGTTATTGCCATCAGCAATGGGTTTATACCAAAATTGTATCATCCGGAAATTACTTACGTGGAAACAAGCGGGTACAAATTGGGCAAGCTTGCATTTGAAAGCATGATGGCATGTGTGAATGGAACAAACACTGTTAAAGAACATACTGTTGAATCAATATTGGTAAATGGTGGTTCTATTTGATTCTAATAGTTACTCATTTATTTACCTTGCGTTTATTTATTTATATTAATGCAAGACAATACAATTACCGAAACCGAGAAGCTGCAGGCTGAAAATAAAAACCTTAAGCAATTGCTGGAAGAATACCAGCAGGCTGCCTTACTGAAAAATATGGAGCAAAGGGAGCTGGAAGAGAAGGCAGCTTCCGGGGCCGAAGCAAAAAGTTATTACGACCTGCAGACGGAAGAATTAAAATACGTTCGCAACTACATTAATGAATTGATGCAAAAAGCAGAGGCGGCGGCACAAAGAGAAGCAGATCTGGAAAAACAGGTAACTCAGTCGATAAGCACAGCGCACCAATTAGAGGATGTAAAAATTAAATACAATTACCTACAGGTGCAATTAGATGACCTTGCTGAAAGATTACAACAATTAAATAGCCAAAACATTTTACAATCGCAATATGCAAGCCGCATTGCAGAACTGGAAAGCATGCTTGCCAATGCAGAAGAAGAAATAGAATTACTTAAAAATCCGTCTGAGGCCGAATCGTAGCAATGCTCTTCATCACTTGCTACTGTCATTTTCGTTCCATTTTATTTACATAAACTTTGTTTGATAAATTTGCGATATGCACAAAATAGCTGACATAAGAAAGGACTACAAACTAAAAAGTTTTACGGAAGCTGATGCAAACGCAAATGCCCTAAAACAATTTGCCACCTGGTGGGAGGATGCTGTGAAAAGCGAAATTGATGAAATAAATGCTTTGACATTGGCAACTGCCACAAAAGAAGGCAAGCCGTCTGCAAGAATTGTTTTACTAAAAGGCTTTGATGAAAAGGGTTTTGTTTTTTTTACCAACTACGAAAGCAATAAAGGAAAACTGATGGGTGAAAACCCACAGGCCAGCATGGTTTTCTTTTGGAAAGAATTAGAAAGGCAGATAAGGATCGAAGGCGTAATTGAAAAAGTAAGTGCCGCAGAAAGCGATGAATATTTTTTTTCAAGACCGGTGGACAGCCAGGTGGGTGCATGGGCATCGCCACAGAGTACTGTAATAAACAGCAGAAATGTGATTGAAGAAAATGTAAAGAAATACGAAGCACAATTTGGTGCATTACCCATTACAAGGCCACCACATTGGGGAGGGTACAGGCTCAAACCACAATTAATAGAATTTTGGCAGGGAAGGCCGGGAAGGCTGCACGACAGGCTTCAATATACTTTACAGGAAAATGGGATATGGAAAATGGAAAGATTAGCTCCTTAATTTAGTTTAGAAGTTTAGAGTGTTTAGAAAGTTTAGATTACCTCAACTTACTATCTAAACCACTAAACTTTTTTACTTAAAGAATCCACTCCACTTCGCCAAAGTCAAAAAAATTATCGATCCTGTCAACTGTATATAACTGCCCGTTAGCAGTTACCGATTTTATCATTGTATCAAATTCAATTGTTCCTTTCTTCAGTTTCACCAAACAGTTTCTTTTAAAAAGACAGGCATTATATTCACTCAATAATTTATCAAAATCATTGATAACAACAGAATCAACCCTTTTTAAAACCATTTCCTGTAATTCCTTTGCCAGGTCAACCACATCAAAGCTTTTCCCGGTTATTTGTTTTAGCGAAACCACATTGGTGAGTTCATTACTAAATGCAGTTTGATTGATATTGATACCGATGCCCACAACAGCATATTTCCAAACATTATCGCTTCTTTTACGGGTGCTGTCTTTCCCAATTATATTTTCAATCAACACACCGCCTGCCTTTCTGTCACGCCAGTAAATATCATTGGGCCATTTTATAAAAGTTTCATCACTGGCATAAGCACTAAAAAAATCATAGCAGCCTAATGCCACCGCTACCGATAACCTGAATTGTTCTGCCACTTGTAATTGTTTTGGCTCGATGATAATACTAATGGCTATGTTTTCTCCGTTACCCGTTTGCCAGATTTTGCCCCGTTGCCCTTTGCCTCCAGTTTGCTGGTGGGCAAAAAAAGCATCGCCATGCTTCGCCAATGCAGCATGTACCTGTGCCATGGCATAGTTGTTGGTGCTGTCAACGCTGTCGAGCATGGTAAAGCGGTAATTGGAGGCTGCCATAATGCAGATGTTGGTAAAGAAATTGTATTTTTGAACCCGTTGCAAGCTACATACCACCCGGCATAAAAAAAAGAAAAGCCGGAAAGCAAACACAACGATCAACTAAAACAGAAAATAAAAGAATTTGAATAATCTCACCGTGTTATCAAGCCGCAAAAAAAATACAACTTCACGGCTCACCAGGAACAGCAAAATCTTTAAGGCAATCATTAACGCAATCCAGGAAAGAAAAGGCGACAATATCGTTAGCCTCGACCTGAGGAAAATACCTGAGGCTGTAGCAGACTTTTTTGTGATTTGCGAAGTGAACAACAGTACCCAATTAAAAGCTATTGCCGATCATGTGGAAGATGAAGTGAAAATAAAATGTGATGAAAACCCTTTTAAGCATGAAGGCAGGCAGGGTTTGCAATGGATATTGATAGATTATGTAAATATAGTGGTGCATGTAATGCTTACTGAACCCAGGAAATTTTACCAGCTGGAAGAAATGTGGAGCGACGCACCGATGATGGAACACAACGATTGACCTACTTTATTGTTATAACAAAAGAACTAAACACAAATTCGTAAGAACATTTTTTATGCCGGAAGAGAACACAACAGAAACGAACAGGAAGCCCAACCCCAATAATATACCACAACCGGGTGACGAAAATCAAAAAAAGAAACCACGGTTTAATATATACTGGCTATACGGAGCCTTATTTATCGGGCTTATTGCCTGGAATCTTGTAAGAGGCGTATCCATTGCAGGTGTGGAAACATCTGAAGTAAATTTTTATGAAATGGTGAAGATGGGTGATGTAGAGAAAACAAAAACAGTCCCCAATAAAAGTATTGTACGGGTTTTTTTAAACAAGGATTCTATTATAAAACATGCGGATTATTATAAACGCATTTTGACTGAAAAAAACCAGTACGAACAAATTTCAAAAAACACCGGTGCCCAGTTATATTTTGGTATTTCAAAAGATAAAACCATAACAGAGTTAATGAACTCTAACAAGTTTTATGAAAAAAATCCCGGTATAAAAGAAGTTTCGGATTATCCTGAGGAAGAAGGAGAGATCGTTTCACAATTGCTCACCACATTGCTTCCTATTCTTTTAATTGGCTTGCTCTTTATAATGATGATGCGTAAAGTAGGTGGACCGGGCGGTGCCGGGGGTGGACCAGGCGGCATTTTCAATATTGGCAAATCAAAAGCTACCTTGTTTGACAAAGCATCTAAAGTAAATATCAACTTTGGTGATGTGGCTGGCCTTGATGAAGCTAAAGTGGAAGTAATGGAGATTGTTGACTTCTTAAAAAATCCTAAAAAATATACAGCCCTCGGTGGTAAAATCCCCAAAGGCGCTTTACTGATCGGCCCTCCGGGTACAGGTAAAACATTGCTGGCAAAAGCTGTGGCTGGTGAAGCACAGGTTCCTTTCTTCAGCCTGAGTGGTAGTGATTTTGTGGAAATGTTTGTGGGTGTAGGCGCAAGCCGTGTAAGAGATCTGTTTAAACAAGCAAGAGAAAAAGCACCTTGCATAATTTTCATTGATGAAATTGATGCAATAGGAAGGGCAAGAGGCAAGAATGTAATGATGAGTAATGATGAAAGAGAAAATACATTAAACCAGTTATTGGTGGAAATGGATGGTTTTGGAACTGACTTAGGCATCATCATTTTGGCGGCTACCAACAGGCCGGATGTACTAGATTCCGCATTGCTCCGCCCGGGCCGTTTCGACAGGCAGATCACTATTGACAAACCGGATTTAGTAGGAAGGGAAGCCATCTTTAAAGTTCACCTTGGACCAATAAAAATTTCTTCCACACTTGATATTCATAAACTGGCAGAACAAACTCCCGGCTTTGCTGGTGCAGATATTGCCAATGTATGTAACGAAGCTGCGTTGATCGCTGCAAGAAAAAATAAAGATGCAGTGGACATGAGCGACTTCCAGGATGCAATTGACAGGGTGATCGGTGGACTGGAAAAAAAGAACAAGATCATTTCTCCTGAAGAAAAAGAAATTATCGCTTACCATGAAGCTGGCCACGCCATTTGCGGTTGGTATTTAGAACATGCTTATCCATTATTAAAAGTTACCGTAGTGCCAAGGGGTTCTGCAGCATTAGGATATGCTCAATACACTCCTAAAGAGCAATACTTATACAACACTGACCAGTTGATGGATCAGATTTGTATGACCTTGGGCGGAAGGGCAAGTGAAGATATTTTCTTTGGAAAAATAAGCACCGGTGCAAGTAACGACCTGCAACAGATTTCAAGGATTGCTTACAGCATGATAACTGTTTACGGTATGAACGACAAAGTTGGTAACGTAAGTTATTATGACCCTACACAGGAAAATACTTTTGTAAAACCTTTTAGTGAAGAAACGGGAAAGATGATTGATGAAGAAGTAAGGAAATTAATTGACAAGGCTTACATAAGAACCAAAGCATTACTGACAGAAAAGAAAGGTGATGTAGAATTGTTGGCAAAAGAATTATTAAAGAAAGAGGTGTTGTTCAAAAGCGATGTGGAGTTATTAATTGGTAAAAGGCCGTTTGAAGAAAAGAAAGCATTGGATGTACCTGATGACACTTCTATACCAGAACAAAAATTTTAGTTTGCTTGGCAACAGCTAAAGAAAATATTTTAAATAAAATTAAAAAGGCACTGGCTAACCCGGTGCCTTTGCCTTTTCCATTGGCAGAAAATGATGAGCATATTTTTCATCCGCCTGCTGATGAACTGGCGATTGTATTTGCAGAAGCATTTACCAAACTGCAGGGCAAGTTTGTTTTTTGCATGGATGAAAAAGAAATGATCGAACAGGTACAGCAACTCATCACTGCAAAAGAATGGACAAAAATATATTGCAATGAAAGCAAATGGAACGACGCTTTCAGCAATACCATTGCCCTCGAAAGTTGCCATGCTTCTGTTACCGGTTGTGAATATTTAGTGGCAAGAACCGGCACTATTGTATTAAGTGCTGTACAGGAAAGTGGCCGGACGGTAAGTGTATATGCTCCCATACATATTTGCATTGCTTACACCAATCAATTGGTTTATGATGTAAAAGATGCGTTACAGGCAATCAAAGAAAAATACGGCAATAATATTCCTTCCTTTATAACTTTTGCCAGCGGCCCAAGCAGAACGGCAGATATAGAAAAGACTTTGGTAACAGGCGTGCATGGCCCAAAAGAAGTGTATCTTTTTTTAATTGAAAATTGAAAATTACAAATGGAAAGCTGGTGATCTCTGTTTAGCATTTTCCTCTTTCAATTTTCCATTGTTAATTAATTCACTCCCACTCTCCCAACCCTTCTCTTATCATCGTCCATTCATCAGTAGTACAATCAATAACAGTAGAAGGCACCATACCACCTGCACCACCATCAATTACAAAATCAACAAGGTGCTGAAAGTTTTCATAGATCACATCCGGGTCCGTGTATTCTTCCACCATATCTCCCGGCAGGGATGCACTGAGAATAGGATTGCCTAACTCTGCCAGGATACTTTGGCAAATTACATTCCCCGGAACCCTTAAGCCAATCGTACTTTTCTTACTCTGCAGAATTTTTGGCACTTGCTTACTGGCTGGTAATATAAAAGTGTATGGGCCTGGCAAATGCGTTTTCAGCATCCTGTACAAAGGTGTATCAATGCTTTTAGTATAATCACTCAGGTGGCTCAGGTCCTGGCAGATAAAGCTAAGCTGTGCTTTTTGTGGGTCAACATTTTTTATTTTACAAATGCGTTCAATGGCTTTGTGCTGGGAAATATCGCAGCCAATACCATAAATAGTATCTGTTGGATATACCACCACACCACCATCTTTCAGGCATTCCACCACTTGCTTTACCAGCCGTGGCTGAGGATTTTCGGGATGTATGTGTAACAGCATATTTCTTTCCGCAACTTAACCAAAACCCCGTTCAATCCATTACTTTTGCACCGCTAAAAATTATATCACCAAAAAAAATATCATGTCTTTAATATCGGTTGGCTCCATGGCCTTTGATGCAATTGAAACCCCATTTGGAAAAGTTGACAAGATCGTTGGTGGTGCCAATGTGTATATCGCTTATGCAGCCAGTTATTTTACACAGCCTGTACAATTGGTTTCTGTTGTTGGCTACGACTTTGAACAGGCAGAAATGGATGAATTGAAAAAACGTGGTGTACAATTAGAAGGTGTTGAAATTGTAAAAGATGAAAAATCATTTTTCTGGAGCGGCAAATATCATTTAGACATGAACAGCCGTGATACATTGGTAACTGACTTAAATGTACTGGCAAATTTTAAACCCGTTGTTCCCGACAGCTACCAGGGCGCTGAATTTTTAATGCTGGGCAACCTGGCACCTGCAGTACAGCTAAGTGTTATCAAACAAATGACAACAAG
Organism: Bacteroidota bacterium; assembly: GCA_040385725.1. GTDB lineage: Bacteria > Bacteroidota > Bacteroidia > Chitinophagales > Chitinophagaceae > Ferruginibacter. The sequence continues at coordinate 32,662 of JAZKGV010000254.1, forward strand.
GCCAAAGCTGATCGTTTTGGATACCATGAACTTCTGGATGGACATTGCTTTGGATGATCTGAAAGATGTATTAAAAGAAGTAGATGTGCTGATGGTGAATGACAGCGAAGCAAGACAGTTGAGCGGCGAATTTTCTTTGGTAAAAGCAGCAAAGAAAATAATGACAATGGGGCCTAAATTTTTAGTAATAAAAAAAGGCGAGCATGGCGCATTATTATTTCATGAAAACCATGTGTTCTTTGCACCGGCATTACCACTTGAAGAAGTGTTTGACCCGACTGGTGCCGGTGATACTTTTGCAGGTGGCTTTATTGGCTATGTAGCTAAAACAAAAGACATTAGTTTTGAAAATATGAAAAGGGCCATTATAGTTGGCAGTGCTTTGGCAAGTTTCTGCGTTGAAAAATTTGGCCCCAACAGGTTGAAAGAAATTTCAAAAGCAGATATTGACGAAAGAATTGGCCAGTTTGTTCAATTAGTGAATTTTGATATTGACCTGGTGCAATAGTTTTACAAAAAATTACAAATTAACTGTAGGTTTAGTTTGTAATTATACGGAACTTGAGTAGATAAATTTTTGAAGAACAGAAAACGTGAAGTTATGTTAGAGATCATCGCACTTATATTTCTTTGCAGAAGCAATGGACAGCTTGCTGAAAAAAAAGGCCTTAAGCCAACATCCTGGAAGATATA